>CAINXF010000067.1 GCA_903854795.1 Candidatus Kerfeldbacteria bacterium | reverse complement strand
TGTCGTTGTAGAACTGCTCTTCGGTAGATACAGAATTAAGGCGACCACGCCCCCCACGACCACCGCGCCGAGCACGACGAACGTCATCACTGTTTTCTTCGTATCGCGTTTTTGAACGAGTGCCATAGCGATCGATTATTTAGTGGTTGACTGATCGAGATAGTATGTCTTTAACTCGAACGAGAACATAGGCTGTGCTTGCGCGGCCTGCGTCCCCACGGTCGTACCGAGAGGTACGTAGGAAATTGTCCCAAGGTCGAAGATGCGCATGCTCTGCTCGATCGTGGTCAACAATTTCTTGAACGATTCATAATCACCAGGGCCGGTCATCGACAACGTGACGTTGATTGTCTTCACCGTGCCGCTCGAGGTCGTGATCGCGCCAGTGGACGCCGATGTTCCTTTAGTCCCTGCGACCGCCGCGGCGCTCGTCGTAGCCCCTGTAACCGCTGTGCCCTTGCTCAGCGCCATCGACACTACGCTCATACCCGCCTGCTGCGTCAGCGCCTGGAGCGTCAGGAACAGCTTACTGTTGTCGATCTTCGTCGGCACGATATCTTCTATCTTCACCGGCTGTGCGGCGCTTACCTCATGGTAGCTGTCGACCATGGCCTTCGCTTTCAAGTAGTACGATTGTCGATTGAATAACTGATCGCTCGCGTTCTGGTACGCGAGTACGCCCACCAGACGGACGTTCTCAAACTGCGGCTTGATCAGGATGAAGTAGCCTGCCGTACCGATCAGAACCACGACCGCAGCGAGTACATATTTGAAGTACGTCGTCAGAATCGCATTGAGCGGTTTCTGAATGTATGAAGGGATTTTCATGGTGTTTTTGTCACTGTGGCGTCTATCGGCCGATAAAACACTGTCGGATTGAACGTAATATCGACCACGAACGTATAGGTACTCCCCTTTGCACTCCTGGCAACCGTATTAATCCCCGCACTCTGAATGAAATCTGGTGCGTTTTGGTAGATCGCGAGCTGCTGGAGCACGGTTTCAAGATCGGGCGCGATACCGGTCAACGTCACTACGCCATTCAAATCGAGTGAGATACCAGAGGGGTAGTTTATGGTCGGCAGCGTGTACTGCTGGAACTTAGTCAAAAACTGTGTCCAATACACGTGCCTGTTCAAGAGCTGACGAAGGACGTCGTTCTGCGCCTTGTACGCGATGGCAAGCCGTTGGTCCGGCTCGAGCGCCTTGATCTTCGCAATGACCTGGCTCACTTCGGCGGTCTTGTCGTTCGTCTTCTTGACCTGCGTTTCCTTCCATAACAGAAGCGATACGTCGACGATGCCCACGAGGAGCACGGCCGCGGCCACCACGAGTCCGAGCGTCGTCAGTTTCTTCTTCGGATTGAACGTCGTGACGAACTCCTCAGGAAGAAGGTTGACGCTCCCGGTATCCTCGCTATCCACGTCCGACTTCTTCGATTTCTTCTTCATCATGTCCTTGAGCGTCTTCTTCGCGTGGTCCGGCACCATCGGAACTGGCGTAGCATGTGGTGGTGCGGCGGGAATATTCGCACGATTCGCCACGAACGTCGGTGTGGCCGGTGGCCTGTTCGGCGTCTTGAGCGGCGAGCCTTCAACGCTCGGCTGCGCACGTTGGACGACCACTGGTAGTGGCCGCGGCGTCGGCGTCGCACCAGTCATCGATCCGGCCGGCACCTGGACTATCCTCGAGGCCTGAGGCGTCGCCATACGAGGCTCGGCCGATGCGCGACGCGTCATCAGTACCGTCTCGGGCATTTCAAAATCAGCGAAAATGTCGTTCGGGTCCTTTTTGATCTCCCCAATATGCGGCGGCGGTACCGGCGGCTTCGGCAAGGTTGCTGGTTTCCCTTTCGGCCTCCTCGAGAACAAGGAACGGAGCCATAACATCGGCCCGGACGGCTTCATGAGTTGTCGCTCGCCCTTCTTCTCGTGTTCAACTTTCGAATACATCAATGGTGAGGGCGCCACCTTTTTCGTCGATGACGTGTCCCCGTTCGATGTCTTCGTGTCTTCAATGAGGTTGATATCTGGCATGGTCTTACGGAGTTACGATCTCACGCATACCGAGTCCGATCGCGACGGCAAAACGCGGCCCGATCTCGTCGAGCGCTGGTTTCAGGTCCAACGGGTACATCGTCCGCGCCCACGGGTCGCCGATGAACACGCGCATGTTGAGCGCGGTCGAAAGATACTCAGGCAAGTTCACGAGGAACGATGAGCCTCCCGCAAGCACCACTTTCTCGATCGGCTTCTCGGCCTGGTTCTTATAGAGGTTCATGACGTAGCGGATCTCGTTGACGATCGAGTTGATGACAAACTCGACGGCGCGTGGCACCTGACCGGTCCCAGAATCTTGGATGCCCATGCCGACGTCGCGCTTGAACTGCTCAGCGCGCTGCATATCGACGTTCAGACTGTTCGCGATCGCCTTCGTGACCGATTCACCGCCGACATCGATCGAACGGTTGATGAGCGGGATGCTGTTCACGACGACCGTGATCGTGGTCGCGACGGCGCCGATGTCGACGATCATGAACACGCCGGTCTCACCGCCAAGCAGCGACCGCTCGAGCGCAAACGATTCGGTCTCGAGACTGTCGAGCTTCAATCCGGCAACTTTGAATATTTCGATATAGCGTTTGACGATGTTCTTCGGCGCCGCCGTGAGCAGCACGCGCAGATTTTTCGGCCCGCGCTCGTCGCCGCCTACCTTCGCCTGGGACGATTTATCCGGTTTCGTGCCGTTCAGAATGCCTGACGAACCCTCCTTGAGGATGCGCCAGTCGAGTACCATCTCCTCTATCGGCATTGGGACAAATTTCTTCGCCTCCCACCTGACTGCCGCGAACAGATCTTTCTTCGGCATGACCGGGAGACTGACGATCGAGGAAAAAACGGCGAAGCTCGGCAATGCCGCGATCACGCGATCAATCGTGGTCCTGGATTGCTTCGCGAGGTCGCGCACCGTGGTCGCCAGCTGCGCTTGCTCCTGCGGCGAATCGAGCTTCAAAATGCTGGCGGGGCGTTCGACGAATCCGTAGGTTATAAGCTTCGGGTGTCCGCCTTCATTACGAAACTCGACCAGCTTGACGCTGGAGGTTCCAATATCGACCCCGAGATAACCTGCTTTTCCGCTCGAAAAAAACGCCATACGACTTATCCCCCGTTAGGGCTTTTGTTTTAGAGAATTCATGAATACATTATAGCACAAAAAAACAGTCGCGTCTACCCTCGATTCATGAGGTTTACTGCAATTTCAAGAACCATCGGTTTCGGCTGTGTACGAACGGACTTATCACTGGCCGAAATCCTGGATGCTCATGATGCCGTTCGCGAAGTTCGAGAACCCAGGCGGCGTGTTTGCCTGTAAACGCCCGTCGTAGATGACCAGCTCCGCCGGCTCCGACACGCCGGCGCTTCCGTTGTAGATGCGCAGGAAATTGAACTTCGATGCCACCATAGTGCCGCTCACGGTCAACTGCAGGTCAGGAGGACTCGAAGGTACGCTGATATTCTGGCTCGTAAAGAACGTGCCGCTCAAATGCGCGACAGTCGGCTGTACGACGATGTTGCCTTTGACGAGGAACCCGATTGATGGGAGCATCTTGACCGACGCGATCGAGTTACTGACGCTATACTCGATGTTCCCATTGATGATCAAGTCGCCATCGACGACAACCGTACCCGCGCCGTTCTTATCGGGCATGAATAGGAAATCCTTGTCGATTGTGAGATCACCCGGCTCATCCCCATATGCGTCTGAGCCCATCACGTGGTACACGCGCCCGCCGAGATAGGCAATACAAGGTTTTCCGCACGATGACGCGCCGAAGAAATCGGAGAGATTGGCATTACCGTCATACTCCCGCACCACGTCGCCGTTCTTGTTGTAATTATTACCACCCACGGTCTTTACCACCATCCCGATACCGTCAATATCTATCGCACCGATCTGAGTCGTGTAGCTATTCTCCGGGGACGGCATCGGGTAGAGCGACGCGTGCTCCTGCTTGAACGGATCGGTTGCCTCACCGGTCGTCGGCGCACTCGTGCAGAAGTTCGTAATCGTGCCGGCAGCGACCAGACGATACGTCGCGTTACAGAGATTATTCGCGTTGCCGGTACCTCCCGGGAATCCAGGCGCCTTGCTGGTCGTCGAGCCGCCGATATCCCCGCCCGAGTAGATGTCACCGAACTTCGTCTGCAGGAATTGCTTTCCGCCAACGCGCACCTCGCTGAAATCGATCCATCCGACATCGGGACTGTACGCAAACCCGTTGAAATCCTTAGTATCGACGTAATCTATTGAAACGCCGTAATCACTACACACGTCACATTTCATACATTGTGCGCCGGGGAGACAATCAGGATTCGTATCCATGTCGAAGCAATAGTCCTCACAGCCCCATCCAATTCCGGCACAGCTCTTGTTATATCCGAACGCCATACACTTCCCGTGCGAGGGGCACTGCGAATCTGTGCTGCAGTACATCTTCGAGTCCGTCGTGCATCGCTTCAGGGCACACTCGCTACAGCTGTTGCATGAACTGTTCTGAGTAGTGGGGACGTGCGAATCGGAATAGCGAGAACAGATCTTGCAGGTCGAGTCGGGCGTACCATTACCAGACGCACCGGAATTACTACAGTCCCTGCACTGCATGAATGCATCGGACGAACTAAAGGTTGTTGTACTTCCAGAGAACTTCACCCAGCCCACAGAAGCATTACAGGACGTTTCGTCACTCGTCGCAATGCACGATGCCCACGACGCTGCGTTCTTGTACGAACAGATGTTGCCGATTCCGCAATCGGCCGCCTTGAAACAAGACTTCGACTCATCGTTCTCGCAGACGCCGAGCTGGAGCCGTCCCCACCCGGATATCCTGTCGGTCGTCGCATCGAACGCCGCGAGCGGCGCGGTCGGTGCGTACGACTGGTACGGCTCAGCCGGCGGATTGCCGGTCATCTTCCGGTCGAACGAGAGCCACCCTGCCGTCGAACAGGCCGTGGGGTTCTGACTACAGCTCACAATGCACTGCGAATCGGCGGTACACTTGAACCCCTGGTTCTTCGCGCAAAGACCCGCGCAACTGGCAGCACTCGTATCGCTACAGATCCGCGCGGTGTTACCCGGGCAATAATTGAATGATCCGCTCGAATCAGTCGAACAAGAACTGGTCAAGATGATGTTCTTGCAGGGACCGTAGTCCACCTGTTCATTGGGATCGCGATTACCGAGCCACGCGCTGCCGGTGATCGCACCAAGGCAGGCGTTACCACCGCCGCACTTCAAGTTCGTGGTAGCGGTCGTGCACTCAGTCGCCGGATTATTGCTGCATACGCCGCTCACGCCGGGATCGCCAACATTCACGCCGAACGACGATGGCTGGGAAAGGCAGGTACCGAGGTTACCGCAGTTGAAGTCGATCCATCCGATCGGGTCGTTGCTGTCCGAACGCGTCGCCGACCCCATCCATGCCCACCCGCTGACGTTCCCCGGATTCAACGTCAAGAGTGTGATCAGTTCGGCGTTCCCGACAACAGTAGGCTTATTACCGGCAATCCAGTAATGGAACGGGTCGGACGCCGTGACGGAGTTCAGTTTTGCGGTACCCGACGGGGAATTCTGCGCTACCCATGATTCGCTTACGGGCAACGAGGACAACGTGAAATCGTCCGTCGCGCGGACCATGGTCCCATTGCTGCCGACCGCGAGCAGATCGACCGTGTCGAGGTTCGCCTCTGCAGCACTGCTCACTATCGTGACGGAAAGATCCTTGCAAAACACCTCTGCGCCGACGTCCGCATAGCACCCGACGACGAGGGTTTGACTCCCATCGTCCGCAACCCTGGTGTTATTGCTATCGCGCTGCTGCTTCGTCAACGTCAGGCTGAACTTCTGCCATCCACCGTCCATGCTCGTGGTGACGCTGCAATATCCGGTAGCGCATGTATTAGTGGTACATGACGTTGCGGGTGCATCGCTACAATGCCCTTCGCCGATGACACCATGCGAAGGATCGGACAGTAATGTGTTCGTATCGTATCCACAATATCCATTATTCTTACACGTTGTCTTCACGCCGGCATGGGGCGTCGACTTCAGTCGAGGATCGTCGGTCTGATAGCATGGTCCGCCAGTTGGCGACGGACATGCCTGAAAATAGTTAGGAAAATCAACCTTATATTTCCCCGTGACAAGATAGGTGGTGCCCGGAACGTTCGAGAGTGGCACCTCTTGTGTGAGCGAGGAAGTATTGTACAGTTTGTTCGACATCATGATGTTTCCGCTTGGCATGTCGGACCAATTCGAGTTGAGAGGCGTCTTCCACTGGAACTTCAACCCCGCGCCACTACCGCTTGTGAGGTCATACTTCGATTGGATCGAGCATTTTCCGTTATTATAACCTCCGACTCCGGTCCTATAACAATCATTGTCGCTCCAGCACGATCGTTGATACGACGTGGTTTCGCTGATGCACTGGCCAGGGGCGTTGTTCGGGTTATGATCTGCGGAGTACGGGAGCATCGTCGCGTACTGAAGAACGCACTTTCCGTTGCTGACCCCGTTGTTCGCGCAAGCTTGCGACCGGATACCTGTGGTATTTGTAGTACCGTCCGCGTTCGTGTCACAAAGTTTCCCGCTATTGATGCCGCCGACGCACCATTGCATGTTGGTGCAGGTCCCTCCGGGACAAGCTGAATTAAGTAGGCAGGATCTTCCCGCGCTGATACCGCCGACACATTGCGCGGCGTTCGCTTGATAATATTCGAGGACGAACGGATACCAGTTGGAAGGTACTATTTTACAGGAACCGACACTACCGCCCAGGCATTGCGCATCGCTGTTGCACGACCTTCCTACCGCCGAGCCATCGGCACATTCCTTGCTCTTAATGCCTGTCCCCGTAAAGCTGACGGCTGGCGTTTCCGCCGACGTTGCCCCGGTAGCATCGATAAAGGCATTCTGCGTCTGCGGTTTCGTTGTCGCGGGAGATTGCTGGCAGTATCCCGTGGTCTGCACCACGCACGTGCCGCCACCCGTACAGTCCGCGTTCGGATCACGAGTAACACCCGGATCGTTACTTCCGTACTTGATGCAGCTCAGTCCGGACCTCGTCCCCGTATCACAGAGTCCCCACGGCTGACACTTGTAGCTGATCGAGCCGATCTTATTTCCACAGTCATTATCAACCTTACAACGAGCAAACGATAGGCTACCATTAGGTCCCGTCGCATCCACCTCACAAGAACCGAGGAGGCACTCTGAATCGTCAAAACAACCGGTCGGATGGGATTCCTGGCACGTCGGCGTCGGATTGATACAAGAATCACGATCCCAATCAGGGTCGCTAATGGTACATGCGGAATTATCGGTGCAGGTCGGTGTGACGCAGGTGTCACCAGCGTGCGCGTCCTGACAGATGGAATCATCATGTTTATTAGAGCACAAAATGTCAGGATACGCGCTACAGTGTCCGAGAAGGCAGGTCCCGGTCAGACTCTTCAGACACTGACTATTTTCCTGAACCACACAGGTCCCTGGTTTACAGATGACATAATTCACACAGGGAGTGCCCGCGTTTGGCCCACCAACACACACGCTGGTATTGGGAACCGTGCACACTCCTCCGGCATTCGAACCGCCTGAGCAATGCCGCTGCGGTTCGTTCTTACATTCGCCGGGACTATACGCCGCAGTCAACGGTGGGTTTGTCGAAAGACTGCCGGTATTCAGGTTGTTTGGATATTTCGTTCCACGACACACGCCACCGGAGCAATCGCCGTCCCCGTGCGCGTAGTTACACGGGTTCCCATCGTTCAACCCGCCATAACATAACGTCGCCTGACTCTGGTTAAGATCTTGCTCGATATACAACTCCGCCTTGCCGTTAGGACTGACCACGCGGAACTGGTATGGCTGATTCAGCGAATTGACTTTGATGTATCCCCTTAAATTCGTTCCCAACTGAACAGGGCCGGATCCATACGAATATCCCACAGCAGAAGAGCTAGGATACTTTGTGTCCCATGATTTCAACAATGCGATCGAGACGTCGGATTCCGGCAATTGCAACGTAAATGTAGGGAATCCTCCGCTGCCACTTACTTCCCAAAACCCTGACCCTGAATACGGGTAGACGCCACCCCACGTATCGCCACTATTCATGCCACCGACCTGTCCACCAAGGTGATACACGTACCGCGAAGTTCCTGAAACATACCCCAGAGAAGACGCAGTCTGCCATGGTGCACCCACGTAGATATTGCCACCGGTGATCGGTATGAGCGCCGACGGTACCATGGAGATGGATTGATCTCGAACATTGGTATATTGTCCGCCGAGGGTCCAACCGTCAGGCGCGCGAGCGGGAAAACCACCATCCTGCCGGTCGGCCGAAAAATTCCCGTTCTCGATCAGATTCTGGCTGACGCCGGCTTGCCGCCGCGTGACCGATATCGAATTGATCGAGGGGTTTCCGAGGGTTCCGTTGTACTGTATCGTCAGCGAATTCGTAGCTTCATCGTACCGGTACACTTTTCCGTTCGTCGCGCCGAGCCATGCCACTGACTTCAACGGCTGGTTCGCAGTCGACGCCGTGCTTCGCAATACTGCGGCTACGCTCGTGAATTGAATGCCGGTCGTTGGGAGCGATGGCGCTGTCACTGACGGGGTCACCTGAACGAACCCGGTGCTATTGGTCCATTTCCAGATCTTGCCTGAGCCGCTGCCCGCCGTATCGTACCCCGCCATCCACCCGTGGTCATTATCGATATATGAAATGGCATTCATCGTCACGGTCGACGCGAGCCACGTATTCTCACTATTCCAATACGAATCCCTGATGTACCCGGTTCCGGCGGCGTTGAAGGCGAAGTATTCACCGTAGTACATCATCGTCCCGTTCGCCCCGCCGAGGTGCACGTTTGAGAACGTGACCGCATTGACGGTCTTTAGGTCGTTTCCCGTCCAGCCGTTCAGGGCGTTTGCCGACCACCAGCGACAATCAGTATGTCCATCGATCAGCTCCGCATCAAGGCATGAGCGGCCCTGAGGCGCGTTGCCGGCGTAAAAAAGTCGCTTCTCGGCGCGCCACGCGCCGGTGTAGGGACTCAAGTGGTAGATCGCGCCGCCGTCGCCAACCGCCCATGCGGCAGTGCTCCATTGCCCCCACGCCCAACTCCCATCCTCGTTCTGCCAACGCATGAACCGAATGCCCGACACTGCGCGGAGCACGGGAATAGGCGTATCGAACGCAATGCGAGTCCAATACGAACCAGTGTAGTGCAGAATCACACCTTCGTGGGTAAGTTCCCCTGTGGTGGGATCCAGCAACTCACCTACTGCCCACGCCTCGTACGCCTTTAAATCGCTGTTATAGATGCTCGTGATCCCGTACAGGTTGACCGGAGAACCGATCGGCGACCCGAGCTTGATGAATTCTCCGGCGCGACTGCTCGACGGAGCCATGGCAACCAGTAACAACCCAACGACAAGCAAACCGATCTTCAGCGTTCCACCCAGCACCCGCGCGGTAAGGGCTGGTGCCATGAAATTTCGATGAAGTGGATTCCTAAGGGACATCATGAACTGGCGTGGTCAAAATTTTGCAACGACTAGTACTCGCAGGCATGGTCGTACAGAGACAGATCGCATTCGGCACGCCGTTGCAGGTACCGACGAAGTACGTGTCGACATCATCGAGCGTGTCAGCGTCAATACCGCCAAAATTAGCCATGTTGATTTTATTCCATAATACCTTGTAGAGCGATCCAGTCGTATGACAGTCCGCCGCCGTCGCCGAGCTGCACACGTATATGTTACCATTAGCTTTGAAGTCTCCGTACACCGACAGGTTGGAGTTGTTAAAATCAACGGTGGTATTTCCATTGTTGGTCACATTGAGCGCACTGTGGGTGCTATCATTCGAGTACAGCGACAACCCCGCGACTTCCGGGTGAGCGGTCTGCTGCGATCCCGTGGAGAGATTCATGTTACTCTCACTAGGCGTTAACATCGATGCGCCTTGCTCGGTCTGCGTGACCTTCCAATGATCGAGGTACGGCCAGGTCGACCTCGGGATACCGCCGAGCGTGATGGTCCCCTGCACGTCGAATTTACCAGTCAACAGAAGGTCTTGGGTCTTGTCGGCGTTGCCGACGAACTTCGTGCCGACGGCGGAAACGTTCGGGCGGATGTTGATCCAGTCTGTCGAAATAATCTCGTTGCCATTGTTACCGAGCTCCATGACCGCATCGCCTACGCCGCCCGGGGCGATCGTGAGCACGCCACCGGTGATGGCAAGCTGTTCAGGAGCACCGGACGATATGGATCGTGAGTTAACCTGGAGCGAATCGCTAAACACCGCAAGTAGCAGTGCTAACGTCAGCGTCACCCCGATCTTCTGGATGAGGGCACGTGTAGTCCGGCGTTGGCGTGTACGTCGTTGCATAGATCAGTAGGGCGAGGGGAGAGTTGCCTGCGCCACGTTAATCCCCGCGTACAGCGGGATACAGTCGGCCTGGTTCATGCCGATGTTCGCATGGTGCGTCGGCGTCCCTTTGAAACAAACGCACATCGTCGCATCACAGGCGTACCCGTTCCGAAGCGTGACGGCCACACCATCCAACTTAGATGCGTTCAATCCGGACCCGAGACCGTCGTTCTGATCGCTGAACGGCTGTACGGACGGATTCATTGTTATTCTCCCAAGCACTAAAAGGTCCTGGATTTTTACGATGTTACCGCCTAACGAAGCGGCGTATCCGCCGCCACGGTTTGCCGCGAATAGACCGTCGGCATTTACCGCGGTACCCGCCGTAAACGCCGCGCCTGGGGCGCCGATGCTGACACCGCGTGTGAGGTCGGATGGTTCGAGGAATTTGAGCGTCCACGAGCCCATGCTCACACTACGCTCGATCCAGCTCTCGAGGTTTCTGTTCCATGCCGTCTTGCAGACGCCCTGCAAACATATCGCCTTGCCCGCGTTCATGATGCTGACATTTCCAGAAACGGTGAGATTCTGGATGTTGCTAGTACTGCCGGAACCGGAAAACGCGGTCGAGTGAACCACGGCACCCGAACTCGGCGCCGTGCCAGGACGGAGGACGATGTCCATATCTGAGGTGATATCGACTCCTGCGGCACCGAACTCAAGCGTCCCGACACACCTTTGATTTAAGGGGCAGAAGGAATCAGTGGTACACGAGGTACCGATGTCGACCGAACAATGACGACCGGGCGTGATCGTTACGGCGCCGCCGTAGACCGTCATGCGCTGCGCCGCGCCCGACAGCGTCGCGGACCACGCCGGCAACGCGACGCGAAACGCGCCGAGTACGACGATCACTGCGGAAATGATACATGCGGTACGTTGTCTCATGGATTTACAGCTGGATGCGACTGATTCGCAATATCGAACGGGAGGGAACAAACCTCGCCCTCGAGTCCCCCCTTCACGAGGATATAGGGAAGACTGGTCACCTCGCGTACGTTCAACGAACATCTACAGAACTGATTACCGTGATCGTTCACGCACGTTCCCACGTTGTAGTTGATGTCCGTTCCGAACACCTTACACTCGGCATCGGCGGCGGCTCCGCCAGAGCACTTCTTCTTTCCCTGACAAAGGGTCGCGCAAGACGCGTTCGTACATGAGGGAGAGGCAAAAAGTTGCCCTGGAATGCATTTATCCTCTCCGTAATACTCGGGATTGCAATCGGCATCGACAGAGCACGGCGGATACACGCCGTCCTTCTGGAAGGTACAGTGAAGCTTACTGACATTTTCCACGCATGACCCGAAGCCGGTACAGTCGGCGTTGCCGGTACAGGTCAACGCAGTATTGCCGCTACAGTACATCAGATTATCGACGGTACACTGTCCCTGCTGGGCATCGCACAATTTCTGACACTTCGCGTTGGCGACGCTCGCGGGATGCGTGGTATTTCCTGGACAGTCGGACGCGGTGACACACGGTCCCTTGGTGATACTGCAGACGTTGCTCGTACAGGCTTCGTTCGCCACACAATCGGTGTTCGAGCTGCACTGTTTACCGGCATTCGCGCCGTTCAAGCACGCATAGCCGTTCTGCGAATCAACATGGGCGCACAGCATCGGAGAAATACCTCCCCCGGTCTCCGTGGTCGAGACGCCGGGATACGATTTGCCGTTAGGATTCTTATAATATTGCCACCAATGAAGGTCGATCAATTGTCCTGCGACACTGAAGGGCAATTTTGTGGTGCCGCTGAACGTGTCCGCGCTGATCCCCAGTCCATCCTGCGTATCGGTCGGCGTCGCGCCGCTCCACACATGCGTAATGTTGTCCAACCTATCCATTATGGTGACCGTGCCGTCGACGTACACTGAACCGAACACCAGGGTCGCTCCTGAAGTTAATGAGCCCTGCTTCGCGAAGTCGAGCTCGCCGAACGTCGCTCCGTGCGTGACGCTCAATGCCGGTGTTGTCGTATTTGACTGTATTAACAGAGTGTCCCTACCAGTCACGCCGTTGTAGGTGTACACGGAGCAGGTCTGCGGCGTCACACAATCGGTATTAACGATACAGCGACGTGCCATATCGCCCAAACAATGACCCCACGAATCACCGATGCGGATCGCGTCGTGCGTGCCGTTGCTTTGCGCCACGGGGTGGAGGGAATTCGCTTCGATCGGGCTCCAGTACACCGATGCATCTTCAGGCCACGAGCCGAGGCAGTCCATAGCGTTCGTCCCCTGCTGAAAACACAGCTGACCATCGACTATAAGATTGCCGGTAAGCGAGAGGTTCTGGATATTGTTCAGACAAGTTTGCTGGTGGCCGGTTTTCGGGTCGATCGTCGCGAGACAATCGCCGTCATTCAAACACTGTTTTCCATCGGCCGAGCAGACCGGCGGCTCTTGGTAGAACTTCGATCCCTCGAGTGTCGCACCTGGCCTGAAAAATACTTCCCTGGTCGAGATGATGTCGCGGCCGGTGTTGCCGAGCTCGAGCGCGCCCGTCGCATCCGGAATGATCATCAGGACGCCGCTATACACCGTGAGCTTATCGGCCGCGGACGACGTGATGACCGCGGAACGTGCAGCAGGTGCACCCCGCATCAGCGCCACGACACCCACCGCGATCCCTACGAGCGCATATCTTCCCCACGTTTTGTAGGCACCTTGTATCATAGGTCGATCTCGTATCCGACCGGCAACGAAAAGTTCAGTGGCACACTATGACGGTTCAGGTCATACGAGTACAGCCAGAAGTATATCTTACCGTGACTGAAAGGACCGAATGTCTTTATCGAAATACCATCATGGATTCCAGCCACATCGATCGGCGTGCCGTCCGAGGGGCTGCTCGGATGGATACCGTCAGTGATCAAAATCCTTGTCCCGGCGAAATCGATGCTCGACGGATGGTGCCAGGTCAACTCGATGATGCCCTCGGTGAGCCCCCTCACAGTGATCGATGATATCTGGTCTGGCGGCGTCGTATCGCAGTCATCCGGACACAACGCGGGCGTTTCGCCGGTACTACAGATGTTATCGCCGCACGTCGCCCAACTGATAAGGTTCGATGACGGCGTACCGACGACCATCTTATGCACGGATACATCTCCCGTAACCGTCATGTCGGCGGTAGTCGACGTGGGGAGCGTCACCTTGAACGTATCGTTGCCGATGCTTACTCCTCGAGATATCAACCCAGGCCACAGCGTTGACGACGTGACCACCCAGGGCGTCGGACCTGCCGTGTCCCAGTTCGAACGGCAGTCACCATTCAAACACACCTCACTCAGGGTATTGAGACGCGCGGTCTGTACCGCGCTGTTCAACGTTCCGACGACAAGGTCGCTCTCGCCTGGTAATCCGACGAACGCCACGTTCCCATTGAACTGTGCCGCTAACGTATCTCGGTTACCACCATTGGTCGCATACACGCCGTAGTGATCGGCAAGGTCAAAGGAACCCGCCGAGCCGACGACGCCATAACTATAGCCCGCATCAGAATGCGCCGCCCTTCCGACGACGCCGGCCCTGACGACCGCTGAACTATCGGTCGGCATCGCCGCGATTCCCTGAAGCGTGAATTCGGATACGGCGACATCGGGATTCCTCAGACTGACGAATCCGTAGTCGTTATCGCGGAGCGTATCGGTCTGCAGTCTGACGTAATTTCCGACGTTCGCACTCTGCCATCCGCTGCGACACGCAACGCCGCTCGTGCCGTTCCAACACAACTGACCGGCGATACTCAGATCACCCATTACGGAAAAGCTCTTCCACACCGTGAGCGGACCGGTCTTCGTTTGTGCACTGCTGCCTGTAGTGAGCGGCGACTCTTCTGCGCCGCCCGAGGTCCCGACGCCAGGTATCGGGGTCGTTGGATCGACCCATTGAGCCGAAGCGTGGGCGACTACGGCAAGCGTACCGATACTCACGCAAAGCGCGAGCATCACTTGCACGTTCGAATATGACCTGTGAGATCCACGCATATTAGTCAATCACCGATAGTGCCACTACCAAGTACGATCTTTCTCGATGTACAAGGGACTATAGTCAACACGCCCGACGCAACACGCCCGACGTAATCGAACGCATATAGGCCCACATAGTAGAATGTTCCATCATGGTTGCACATCATTATGAGCGAGTTCGTGGTCGACGGGAACGTGCCACCGTAGAGATCGCCATAATCTGGATCATAATGAGTTTTAGGACTATTCGCATAATCCTGGCTGATGATTATCTTGACGCCGGCATAATCAGGATCGAGAGGGTTTATCCATCCAAGCGTAAACTTTGCTGGCTCTCTCGGGCAGCTGTGACCGGGAACGGATACACAGAGCACCTCTTCACCATCTTCGACAATCACATTTCCCGGCGGGGTGATATCGCAATCCTGCGGACAATAGTACGGATCTCCAAATCTATCGTTCTCAAATCCATTACATTTGTTGTCACCACAAGTCATCGATACCGGCTCATTGCTCGG
Source organism: Candidatus Kerfeldbacteria bacterium (assembly GCA_903854795.1). GTDB lineage: Bacteria > Patescibacteriota > Patescibacteriia > SBBC01 > SBBC01 > CAINXF01. The sequence continues at coordinate 886 of CAINXF010000067.1, read as the reverse complement.
CGCGATTCCGACGGAATAACTCGAGAAGGTCGCGCTGCCGTTCACCGTTAGGTCAGCGCGCAACGGCGTGTGGCCGGAATCGGATGTCACCTTCACGGTCATGCCCGCCGATTCGCCGGAACCAGCGACCGCGAGCGAGCGTCCGGCCATCGAAGCTATCGGACTCAGTTTGGTCTGAGTGGGGGTCCAAAAACCGAAACCACTGATTGTCGGCCAGTTATAGCGACACCGCGTCGCGTCGTCGCTGTTTGTCCCCAGGCAAATATACCCACGCTGCATGCCGAGTACTTCCAGGTTCGGTAACGAAGCATCGCCGATCAGTAGCACCGGGAACGACACACAACTATCACCCGACGGACACGAGGCGTCTCCTGTGCACGTCGTCGAAGGGTGGTCCTTGCAAGTGCCACCTTTCGGGTTTGAGATCACTGCGCTGCCATTAAAATACCCGGCCCAACCGCCATACGAACCAGCGCCGACCTCGGGGACGTACGTATCGGCGTAGATCGCACTATGATTTCCATTGCCGGTCTGATTTGAGGCATATATGCCGTAGCTCGTACCAGGCGATGACGATGCCTCGCCGTAGATGCCCGCGGTCGCAAGCGTCGATGTCGGCGTTCCTGCAATACCACGGACCGAGGCGTCCACCTCAAAGTTATCCGCGAAGTTGGCTCCGGGGGCGAGCATGTCCACGAACCCGGAATCGTAGTTCGGTCCTGTCGGCGAGAGACGGAGCTTACCCGCCAATGCCGCAAAATCACTCCAACCGCTCCTACAATGTGCGGCGTCGGTCCCGTTTAGACAGAACAATGCTTTTTCGTTCGACGTCCCGAGCGTCAACGCCGTAGATCCCTGGGTGTTCACTATGGCGGAGCTCACCACG
>CAINXF010000066.1 GCA_903854795.1 Candidatus Kerfeldbacteria bacterium | reverse complement strand
TATTGACGGTTATGTCATGCGATACTACTATATATCGTATTACGATACTACTGGTACACAACAAATGAACAAAGAATCGCTCAAAGGACACTCCGAACTCATCATCCTCTCAGCGCTTGCGGTCCAACCGATGCATGGCTACGCGCTTTCTGAGTACCTGAAAGATCAGATGCCCGAAATCTTCTCGTTCGGTGCAGGCATGATCTATCCCCTCCTACACAAGCTCGAGCAAAAAAAACTCATCAAAGGCGAATGGAAGGAAGTTGCCGGCGCAAACCGGCGCATCTATACACTGACAAAACAGGGCAGGAAAATGCACGAGACCAAAAAGAAAGAGTGGCGGACGTTCTCGCGTCTCATGACCAAAGTAATCGCACAACCATCTTAGTAATTCCCCTCCTGCCCGAGGAGGGGATGTCGCGAAGCGACAGGCGTGGGGGGAGCGCTCAGCAACGTGTTAATTGCAATTACTCCGTGACAAAAGCAGAATATCTCGCACAATTCGAACGGCACCTCCGCGTCGGAGCGCCGAAGCGACCAGAAATCGTCGCAGAAGTGAAGAGTCATTTCGAAGAGAACGGGCAGGCATCAACGTTCGGCAATCCCAAACGACTTGCTGACCGATTCAACAGAATTCATCTTGGCTTCTTCTATAACTTCCGGCGGCTGATTGCCGTTCCGATCATCGCCTGGTTCGCGTACATGTTCGGATTTGGGCTTGCCTCCCATGCGTCATGGGGTATCGTGTTCCCCATTATTGCTGTTGGCGGTGTCGCAGTACTCGTCGTCGATTCCCTGGCACGCGCACGGTGGACCTGGCCGCTCTTCTGTAGCATAATCGTCTTCACCGCCGTGGTAACGACAGCGCTCTCGTTCGCTTCGATCGGCGCGTCGCGTTTTTTCCTCTACCACCATGCCTACGCTCTCGATGCCGAGCGAAACGTTTATTCCGATGTCAGCGGAACGGTATCGGTCCCCGTATCATATGCCGATCAGCAACTGAAACCGTTAGTTATACTGGAAGACGCTTCACTGACGTCGCTATTTATAACGCTGAGCACTATATTCTTCGGGTTTATCGCGGTACTTGTCACGCGAACGAAGATAATCTACGCAACACCGTATGCGCGACGCCGATAATTTTATCGCGATCTTCGAACACCACCTACGCGTCGGGGAGCCGAAGCGGAGTGAATGTATCGCGGAATTGAAAACGCATCTCGACGAGCTAAACGGCGACCCGGCGGCACTTGGTAATCCCCGATCGCTTGCCTTGAGATACAACCGTACGCACGTCGGTTGGCTCTCCGAACGGAAGATGCTGGCGGCGGTGCTTATCGCTGCGTTCGTGCCAATGTTTTTGCGCCTGTCCGTCATGAGTCGCATCCATGACACCTTTGCGCTCTCCGGATCTGTTCCTGCGACGCTCGGCGCGGTTCGTGACCTCGCCAATTCGTTCGGCATGCTCCTCCCCCTTGGCGTGGCGGTGTGGGTTGGAGTGACCATCAAGAGGATGCGTAAGCCCGTCTCGATATTCCGCATTCTTCTTATCTGCGCACTGCTCTCCAGTGCTACTATTGCCTTCATCAACGGCACGAGCGAGATGATTTTCTACGACGATCTTACGGCGGTCCAGACGTTCCACTGGTCGCAGATGAGCGCCGCGCTCATGCTCGGAGTGCTGACGCTGTTGCCGTCAGTCGTCACGTGCTCGTTCAGCATG
>CAINXF010000065.1 GCA_903854795.1 Candidatus Kerfeldbacteria bacterium | reverse complement strand
GCGGACACATAGGCGCCGAGGAAGGTGACCAGGATCGTGTTTGCGCCGGTATACGTCTTTACGCCGGGGTATGAGAAATACACGTTCATCGCGTTTGTCGCGTTGTTCGTGATGACCATGCGGTTCGCGTCCGACGTGAACGTTTGTGCGTAGTCGTTGCTAGTCACGTTGAGCGTATAGGGAGAGATACCGGTGACGCTTTGTGGATAATAGACCGGATCGACGGCAACCTCGAGTTGAACACGATCAAGATTTAATTGAATGGACGATGCGTTACTTACGACGTTAAATCGAATTTTAACCGTCGTGCCGCTCACAAAGTTCGATAGGGGGGTGTTGATCTTCGCTCCCGGAAGCGTGCCAGAATAGAAATAACCGTTGTAGATCTCGAAGGTCCGGGAGGTGTCCGCGGTCTCCGCGAACGCCGTCGCCTTAGGGTTGTTGAGGGTACGCCAACCGCCGGTCGTACACGCCGCGTCGGCCGCGCTGTCCACGCCGGTCGACAACACCCAGTCACAGATCTGGATGGTAAAATTGCGTGCGGTCGTCACGTTCGCCGTCTCGGTCGTAATAATCATCTTGTTCGCGCCGTTCAGCACGACGTTACCGAAACTGGTATTGAAGTCCAGCGCCGCACCGGCCGTGTTGTTCACCGACCAGAATATGTTGTCAGACGCGAGCGCACCTCGATACGAGCCCATGTTTGTCGCGGAGTTCGCGACCTGGTTACCGGTGACGATGGCGCCCGCGGTGGGTAAGAACTGATTGGTCGCCGCAAGTACTTTTGGCGCGGCGGGTTTCGTCGTCGAAAAAGGGACGGGGAACATCGAAAGGAGCATCGCGACGATGATCGAAATTGCAAGCGATCGTCGCCACTGGGTCAACGCGTGCGGTAGGCGCCTGCGTATGATCGTGCTCATGTGATGGTCGTTATCTCTTGCCATGCGCCGTCCGACGACCGAAATAACGCACGATCGGGGATGTCGAGCGTTTCATCACTGCGTTGATTTGCGCGATAGGCCCAACCGATCGTGTCGCTCATTTTTGGCACAATGTCGCCGTACTGAGCCCAAATTTTCTCATTGACCGAGACGATCTGACCTTCGATTGAGCCTTGCTGTGCAATGACCGTGATCGGCCCTGAATACGTTGAAAAATTATCCCACACACCGATGATGCTGCTGCGATCATCAACCACGATATGCCTCACCGCGGGCACCGACAGACTGAACGACAGAGTGGTCGCCTGGACTGCCGTACACGGAACTGTGAGTAGAACGCCGATCAGTACGGCGAGCAAGATACACCGAAGCATGCGCAATGAATTGGAAGTAATGACCTCTAAACATGCACATTTTGTTTCGGTGTTTACAAGGCGACGCTGTTACGATGTTTTTTTCGTGACCGCGGGCGTCCTTTTTTTGGGCTTGGCGATCGGCGTCTTCTTCTTCACGACTACCGTCTTTTTCTGGAGCAATGACGATCCGGGCGGCACCATCACGGTCTGACCCTTCGTCACCGCGTACGGTGCCTTCAATTTATTCACACGTGCCAGCGTGTTCCATTCGACGCCTGATCTTTCCGCGAGCACCATGATGCTCGTGTCGGCGTCCAAGACGTACGGCACCCATCCGTTACCGCTGTATTTCTTGCGGCGCATTCGAACGAGGACGATGAGGCCCGCGATGAGTATGACGAGTATGCCACCGCCGGTACCGACCTCAACCCACGGGATGAACCATTTGGTGATGACCGCGCTGCTCAGCGTCTTCACCAGGTCACCATCGTTGTACGTGACCACTGCGTGGTACGTGTATCTGCCGAACTTTGGCAGCGGCGTCGCGAAGTTCGTCACGAGTTCCTGCCCCGGCAACGCCTGTATGTCGCGAACGAACTTCTTATCATGACGATGCAACAGCGTGTCGGTGACTTCGACGGTCGTCGTATGATCGACGCTTACGTTCCCGCCGTTGCGTATGCCGACCGTGATCGTGAGCTCGGGAAGTTTCTGATTTCTCGCGATAGTGAACTGCTCGAGTTGTAACGACCGCAGTATCGTCCCCGGAACGGTCTCATAGATGCGCGCACCGACGCGCGTCGTCAAAATGACCGCACTCCCCTGCTGTGTCTGGTCCTGTACCGCCTTTTTCTGGATAACGATGCCGCCGGAGTGCTCACCGACGTCAGCGGTCGCGGGAATCGAGACCACGATCGGAACGTTCTTCGAATCCATCGATTTCAACGACAGTTCGACCAGCGTCTTCCCCTGGCACCACGTGGCGAGCGCGTCCGACTGCGCCTTTGTCAGCGCCGCCGATTTCGGCACATCTGCTGATGCCGGAGCAATGCCGCAAAGGACGGTGATGCCGTCGGCACCGATCGTCGATGGCGCGGGCGGTGCATCAGGATAGAACCGAACCCACGAGCCGACGCCGACCATTTGCTCCGATTGCTGCTTCAGCGCGAAACCGCCATCCGAACTCGGCGTGGAATCTGCGGCATAAACGACGAGATCCTCCGCTGCCGCGCTATTGTTCTCAACCTCGACGGCGTCGTTCTTCGCCTCGCCGGGTTTCAGCGAGTACAAGAACCAGCTCGTACTGTTCGGCACGGCGGGGTCGGGATTTGCCGGACGGACGCCGATTCCGCCATAATCCATCGCGCTGCTTTGGCGCGCGAGCAACACGGCCACTGCTACCGTGAATATAGTTGCGACGACACGAGCTTTTATGTTCATATTTTCGACGCTAACGTTTGTTCCGAATGGTTGATAGTGTACCATATTCATTGAAGAAAACAAAAAACCGACCACGAGGCCGGTCATGGCAGGTCATCGAAAATGGCTAGGCGACGGTCAACGACATATTTATCGTATAACTACCCGGGGCCTGGTACGCCGGGATGCTCTGTGTCAGCGAAACCCCGGCAACGTCCCACCGTCCTGGTTTGTCAGCGGTTACACCGGCGGTCAGCAACGTGATGCTGTCGGTAACGCCCTGGTTGAACGAGGAAAGCGACCCTTTGGCCAACCCGGTCGCCGTGTAACTATTTGTCGGTGTGACCGTAGAAACCGAGGCGTCGATGGTCAGTCGTCCCGCGGTACCCGGGTCATTGTAGTCCATGGTGTTCGATCCGCTGTTCCACAGCGCGGCATTTCCCGATGTCGCCGCAATCGTCAAAGACCACGTGGCCATGTTCGTCGCGTTGGTGATCCGAACCTTCTGGGATGGCGTTCCGAGGGTCCCAGTCGCGACTTGTGGGTCGAAGGAAAATGGCGATGAGCTCATCGATACCGATGGGTTCGCGACCGGATTGCCATTCGCATCGACGATGTCGGAACCGACCGCTCCAGGATTAATGACCGCGACAAGCTGCGTCTGGTTCGAAGCGACGACAGAAGACTGCGAACTGAGCGCGATGGCAAACACGAACGTAACGACCGCGAGCGCGGCGTACGAGTGGTGAGGCTTTACAGGGGTCGTCGCCACTCGATGGACCCGATGGAGGTGGTGGCGAACGTTCATACTTACGTGACCGTGAGCGTCATGCCAATGGTATATGTCGCCGGCGTCGTCAGAGCCGGGATCGTCTGTGAGAGCGAGACGCCGATGAAATCCCATCGCCCCGGCTGACTAGCGCCGGTCGACGCGGATAAAACGGTCACGCTATCGACTACGCCTTGGTTGAACGCCGTTGAGCTGCCTTTCGTCAGGCCGGTTGCGGTGAAGCTGTTGGTCGGCGTTATCGTGCCGACCGACGGGTCGACGGTCAACTGACCGGTACCGCCGGTGTTGTTGAAGTCGAGCGTCCCGGCACCGCCTGTCCACAACGTCGAGATACCACCCGTCGCCGCCATGGTCAGCGTCCATGCGACCGCCGCGCCGCCGCGTCCATTGGCGACGCGTATTTTTTGTGCTGCCGCGCCGAGCGTACCGGTCGCATTCTGTGAGTTGTCGAAATTGTACGTTACTGCCCCGAACGAGACCGTCGGGCTCGCGACCGTTGTCCCTCCGGCATCGACAATATCGGTACTCAACGTTCCACCGTTGACTTGTTCCGAAAACGTCGTAGCATTTGATGCACCTGCCGCATATGGCATACATAATGCCGCACCGATCATTGCCAGGGCGGAGCCTTGCCGTATGAACTTGCCGATGATGTATTTTTGTTTCATATGCCTCCCAGTTTCACTTCCAAATGTCGTTTACGTCGCCGTGAGCGTCATACCGATCGTGTACGTAGCCGCTTGGGTCAACGCAGGGATGCTTTCTGAAAGCGATGCGCCGATGTAATCCCACCTTCCAGGTTGGCTGGCGCTGGTCGATCCGGACAAGATGGTCACGCTGTCGGTCGTACCCTGGACAAACGCGGTAGAAGAACCTTTCGTCACACCGGTCGAGGTATAGCTGTTGGTCGGGGTCAACGTTCCGACAGACGGATCGACAGTCAACTGACCTGCGCTGGAGTTGCTGTTGAAGTCCAACGTTCCTGCGCCGCCGGTCCAGAGCGTGGTATTGCCGCCCGTCGCCGCCATGGTCAGCGTCCATGCAACCGCCGCGCCACCGCGTGCGTTCGATAATCGGATCTTCTGTGAAGATGTTCCGAGGGTACCGGTCGCGTTCTGTGCAGTATCGAAGTTGAACGTTACCGCACCGAAAGTCACCGTCGGACTGCCAACCGTGACGTTTCCAGCATCGACGATGTCGACGCCCAATGTTCCCGCGTTTACCGTGGTCGACAATGTGGTGGCATTCGAGGCGAGCGCGACGTTCGCGCCGGGAATAAACAACCACGCCATGCTAGCCAATAGCATGGGCAGGGCAATTACTTTTTGTTTGTCTAAAAGCTTCATATTTACTACTTTTTCTTTTGTTTTTCTACTAACTATACATATTATATACCATTTTGATGCTTTAGTCAATACCACGCAAGATAGTTTTGTTGTGTATTAGTGGTAAGCGATGCGGTACACTACGGACATGAGCATGTGGCATCGACTTAACTCGGTCAGTTGGTCCCGAAAACTATGGCATATAGCGGGCGGATGCATAGTTATTGCACTTGCGACGCTCGTTCCGTGGCCATATTCGTTCTATATTGCTAGTGCCACGCTCCTTATCTGGATTTCCATCGAGGCGATGCGGCGGCGCGAACCGTGGTTCGGCAAGCTGTTCTTCACGTTATCCGCACCGTTCATCCGCAGCCAAGAACGCCGCACCTACATCGGCAACACTTGGACAGCACTGAGCGCGGCCATACTCTCCGGACTGTTCCGCGACCCGCTCTTACTCGCCGCATGCTTCATCGGATGGACGTTCGGTGATCCGGCCGCGGAAATCGTCGGTCGGCTCATTCCCTCGAAAAAATTCTTCAACGGCGAAAAATCGGTGGTAGGCACTCTCGCATGTTTCGCCGTAAGTTTCGC
>CAINXF010000064.1 GCA_903854795.1 Candidatus Kerfeldbacteria bacterium | reverse complement strand
CGACCTTCCTGGTCAACATCAGCGGGACGCAAATCGCCGGCTCGTACGTCAACACGGCGAAGGCCAAGGGCGACAACACGACCGAGGTCACCGCGACCTCGTCCGTCGAAGTCCGCGTACCCCAAGTGCTCGGTGCCGCGACACCGGAACTGACGATCACCAAGACCGTCAACAAGAGCACGGCGAAACCGAAGGACATCCTTACCTACACGATCACCGTCAAGAACATCGGCGTAGGTGACGCGTCCAACGTCGTCGTGACCGATACGCTCCCGAAGAACCTCTCGTTCGCCCACGCGACCGGCAGGACCATGACCTGGAACCTGGGCACCCTCGCCGCAGGCCACACCCGCGTGCTCAACGTCGACGTCCGTGTCGAATCGGATGCGACCAGGGGCACTTACACGAACGTGGCAACGGTCAGCGCGGATGACATCCCGACGCTCCAAGCGACCGCGAAGATCACCGTCACCGTCCCGACCGTCCTCGGTCTCGCGACGACCGGTACCGGCATGATCGACTACTTGATCGCACTTCTCGGCGCATCGCTCATCCTGCTCGGCATTGCAGGCATCACCGCGAAGAACAAGCGCGACCAAATCGCCTAACGGCGCATCTTGAAAATACGGCGGGAATCCGATAGTATCACAACTGTGAGTATCGGATTCCCGATCTCGGTCCCGCGTACCACCACCATGACACACCGCACCACCACCATTTCCATCGCACTGCTCATCGCATGTTGTGGTATGTTGTCGTTAACGCATGCGGCACAGGCAATCGTCGGTGGACCTGCCGGAACAGCGCCAATGGCAAAACCCTCGCTTTCTGTGACGGTCAACACCGATGCATCAACGGTTCATCCTGGAAACGACGTCACCTTCACGGTCGTCATCGAAAACACCGGCAAGGAAACTGCCTCCTCGTTAGTACTGCGAGACACACTGCCGAAAGGATTCACCGTCGTACCAACATCCTCCTCAACGTACACCTACGCATTCGAAGGAACGCTCGAGCCAGGTAAATCGATCACTGCTGCCTATACCGCGACAGTCAGCGACAACGTGACCACAGGAACCTACGCGGACAACGTCACCGTATCAGCCACGCTTGCATCCTCGGTGAACGCCCACACTGCGATCAACGTCACCATTCCGCGCGTAAAGGGCGCTGAAACCATCGCCGTCACCGATCCCATCCCAACACTCGCTGAAACGGGCGTGGGGCAACTCGACGTGTTTTTTGCGCTTTGTGGCGCAGCCCTCGTAGCTATCGGCATCGTCGGTCTACGCAGGACATATCGGATATAAAAATTCTGTTACGGCATCAGCAGTACCTATGGCACGCCCCACGGATCGTCGTTCTTCAGAAACTCACATGACGTGGTGGTGGCGCCGCACACCCCGAACCAGACTGATACTCTCATTGAGCGCCATCGTCCTTGGATTGATCATCCTGGCAATTCCATTCGAACCATGGATCGTCTACCACACCTTCAAACCCGCACCTTCATATCCATATCCCACGAAGCTTTCCGGCACGAAATACCTTCCGACCATACCGGACATCACAAAAACCGTCGCCATTCCGAACGATAACAGGCTGGTCATACCGAAGATCGGCGTCGACAATCTGATCATCGAAGGAGCCAATGAGCAATCGCTCTGGCGCGGCATCTGGCGGTTCCCCACAAGCTCAACGCCTGACCTCGGCGGCAACACCGTCCTTACCGGCCACCGTTTCCAGTACCTTGCCGGTCCGCACACGCTCTACCTCCTCGACCAGATGGCTGTCGGCGATGTCGTCATCGTCTACTGGAAGGGCAAAGAATACGACTACGCGATCCGCGAGCGAAGGATCGTCAACCCCGATCAGGTCTCGATACTCGACAACACGCCGAACGCCCAGCTCACCATCTTCACTTGCACGCCACTGTTCACCACGAAACAACGACTTGTGCTCATCGCTGATCCAATTAACACATAACCACACCACTATGCGTACACGAATCCTGGGAGGGATGCTCGCGTTTATCATCGGCAGTCTCATGTTCACACATGCGACGCTTGCGGTCGGTCCGATCGTGAGCATCACGATCGCCCCCACGGATCCCGTGATCGCCGCAGGGACCGCTCAATCGTTCACGGTGACAGGCCATGACGCCGCAGGTGTCACGGCGGATCTCACCGCCGATGCAGTGTTCACCATGACCGATCCGCTCGGCGCCGTGAAGGCCAATGCCTACACCGCTGGAAAGTCCGGCACATGGGTCATCTCCGGAAGCTATAACAACCTGACCGCCGAGGCCAAGGTCACGGTCACCCCAGGAGCGCTCAACGAGATCGTCGTGAATCCGAACTCGACGCCAGAGTTTCTCACGGTCGGCGCGTCACGATCGTTCACCGCCGAAGCGTTCGACGTACACAATAACGTCCTACGCGATGCCGAAGTGCAGTGGACGGTCACCGGCGACATCGGCACGGTCAAGAACGTCAACGCCACCTCGACAAAATTCACCGCGACCAAGACAGGCAAAGGGACACTGGTCGCCCGTATCGGCGAAACCGCCATGTCCGTGAACGTCACCGTGACCGCGGCGCCAGTAGCGAACTCGAACGTTAACAACAACCCGAACTCGAACACTGCTGCCTCGACGAACGTGAATACACCTACCAACGTGAATGCGACGAACAATACAAACGCCAATACAGCTGTGGTAACGAACGCTAACGTATCTGATGACAACGTTAATACCGCGGCCACGAGCACGTCCTCGTGCAAAGGATGGCCCCGAGCCACATGGATCTGGCTGTTCGTAGCATACGTCGTGCTCCTCGTCGGCGGCTTGTACCCGATCAGGAAATCGCGACCGACCTGGTGGTGGGCAATCCCACTGGTACTGACCGTGGCGATCATCTGGGTGTACTACCAGTTCCGATGTTATCCGGTATTCCCCGCGTATCCGTACCTCTCGCTCCTCGCGGCGATCACCGTGATCTCGTGGTTCAATTGGCAGCAACCGCCAACAGCGCTCCCGAAGCAATAACCGCACACACTTACACGTCCACACCCCCGCACACGCGGGGGTGTTTGCGATAGCGCGGCCTCACTTGCTATACTGAACAAATGATTGACCCAAAGATCATCGTCGTACCGATCGCCAGCGGACTGATCGCTCAATTCTCGAAGGTACTCGTCGAAGCGGTACGCACCGGCACCGTCAACCTCAAACTCTTGAACCGCTACGGCGGCATGCCATCGTCGCACACCGCGCTCGTCGTGTCGCTCACGACGGTGGTAGGTATCAGCGTGGGTGTCAACTCCGCGGCATTCGCCATTGCGTTCATCTTTTCGATCATCACGATCCGTGACGCCATCGGATTCAGGATGTACCTCGGCGAACACGCCGCCATCATCAACAAGCTCGTGAGCGAGCTCCCGGCGAACGAAAGACCGAAGTTTCCCCAGCACATCATCGAGCGGATTGGCCACACGCCGCTGCAAGCCTTCATGGGCGGCCTCGTCGGCCTGACGACTACGCTCATCCTCTGGGCAATCATCCCTTAACCACGCGACTTCCGCGGTGTTTCCGCTAAAGCTCTATGCCTCGAGCTGGTTCTTTTTGCACACCGTTGCAAACCGCCGCGCGCTCTCGCGCACGGTCCGCTCCATCGTCGTATAATCGACCGCGACCAGCCCGAACCGCTTCGAAAACCCCTCGCGCCACTCAAAGTTGTCCAACAACGACCAGTGCAAGTATCCACGTACGTCCACACCGCTCGAGATGGCGCTGTGGAGCTCTTTAAGCGAGCCCTTGATGAATTCCTCGCGCCAACGGTCCTGAGCGTCTGCAACGCCGTTCTCCGTCACGTAGAGAGGCTTTCCATATGTCCCGGCAAGACGTAATGCCAAGAAGAGCTCATGCGGGTACATTTCCCAACCGAAATCACTGTGAGGCTTCGGCATTGGTGCGGGCGCGAACGGCTGCCAAGGCGACGCGAATCTCATGAAAAGTCGGAAGTACGTATTGATCCCGAAAAAATCGCACTCCTTCGCGGTCCAATCGAGCCACTTTCGGTTATACCACTGGTCCGCGGTTCGCGATGACCAGCGATCGAGCGACCGCTCGGGGCGCACCGGCTGATGGGGCACGACATTGTGCGCCGAACCGATCTTGAGATCGGGACGGATCGCGCGCATGGCGCGGGCCGCCGCGTTGTGACCATGCGCGAGATTACGGAATACACGATACGCGCGCCACGGGTTCCTCACCTCAGGCGGCCATTCCCCCGTCACGTAGCCGAACAGCGTATACACATTTGCCTCGTTCAACGTCATCCAATACGTCACACCGAACAGCGCTTCGGCGATCTTTGCGGCGTACCGCGCGAACAGCTCCGGCGCATCGTGCGCCTCCCACCCGCCACGTTCCATGAACCAACGCGGGCTCGTGAAATGCCAAAGCGTCACGAACGGTTCCATCCCCCGCTCACGCAGCGCGTTAATGACATCACGATAATGCGCGATTGCAGTTTCGTCCCACGTACCTTGATGCGGCTCGATACGGCTCCATTCGATGGAAAGGCGGTG
>CAINXF010000063.1 GCA_903854795.1 Candidatus Kerfeldbacteria bacterium | reverse complement strand
ATGTCGGCGTACTCCATATGTTCCTCCATACCTTCAATCCGAACCCGATCCTTGCTCACCTCGGCTCGTTCACGATCCATTGGTACGGGTTGTTCCTCGCGCTCGGCGCACTCGCCGGCTACGTCGTGTTCATCAAACTCGGGCAACGGTACGGCCTCAAAGGCACCAGCCTGGAAAACCTTTCCTTTATTGCGGTCATCGCCGGACTCGTCGGCGCGCGGCTCTACCACGTCCTGAACGAATGGTCGTACTACGCCGCCCACCCGAATGAGATCCTTAGCATTTGGAACGGCGGTCTCGCGATCCATGGCGCGCTCATCGCCGGTCTCATCGTCTTCTTCGTGTACGCACGCAGGAAAAAGATGTCGTTCTGGTTGCTCACTGACATCGCAGTGCCTGCGCTCGCGCTCGGCCAGGCGATCGGACGATGGGGAAACTACTTCAACCAGGAGCTCTACGGTCGTCCCACCTCACTGCCGTGGGGCATCCCGATAGAACCGCTGAATCGCCCGCTCCAATACATGAACGACAAATTCTTCCAGCCCACGTTCCTTTATGAATCGCTAGGTTCGCTCGCAGTGTTCGTGCTCATGTTGTACCTCCATAAGCGACTCCTCGCGGGAACACAGCAGGGCAAAGACAGCCACGGCATCGTCCGCAACGCGGGTTTCATCGCGCTCGTCTACTTCATCGTCGAATCGCTCGTGCGGGCCGGTACGGAGCTACTCCGCATCGACCGGGTCCCGTCGATCGGCGGCGTGCGTCTCCCGCTGCTCGTAAGTCTTGCGATCGCGATCGCCGCTGGCGTCATCCTCTTCGTGTTGATACGGCGTCGGGCGAGGGTTGCGTGAAAAAGACGATCGTCGGCATCGCGCTCTGTTGTTGCATCGGCATCGCGACGCTCGTGCCGGTGTTCGCGCAAACCAACGCGAACTCAAACTCAAACACGAACGTAAACACGGTCAACGCGCAAACCAACGCGACCCACGGTGGGATGCAGTACTTCCACGCCTCCGCCACGCTTGTACCACTTCTTCTTGTACCACTCGCGGGCATTCTCTATGTCATCTATGAAAAAATATCGAAACGTGAATGAACCACTGCGGCTGAAAGACTGCGATCGCGAGACCGCCGAGGCACTCGAACGTGAATTAGAGCGCCAGCGCCACGGACTCGAAATGATCGCATCCGAGAACTTCGTATCGCGAGCGGTCCTCGAGGCGCTTGGCAGCGTCGCGACGAACAAATACTCGGAAGGTTACCCCGGCAACCGCTATTATGGCGGCTGCACCAACATCGACAGCATCGAACGGCTCGCGATTGCGCGTGCGCAGCAGCTTTTCGGCGCCGAACACGTCAACGTCCAGCCACTGTCAGGTGCACCGGCGAACGTCGCCGTGTACTCCGCGTTGCTGCAGCCAGGCGACACCGTCCTCGGCATGGACCTGAGCCATGGCGGTCACCTCACCCATGGTCATCCGGTCACCTGGATGTCGAAGTTGTTCACGTTCGCACGGTACAAGACCGATCCCACAACCGGACTCATCGATTTCGACCAAGTCCGCGCCCTCGCAAAACAACATCGGCCGAAGCTCATCCTCGTCGGCTATTCGGCGTACACCCGCGAGATCGACTATGTGCAGTTCAAGCAGATCGCTGACGAAGTCGGCGCGCTCACGATGGCCGACATCGCGCACATCGCCGGGCTCATTGCAGGAGGCGTCATGCAGAATCCGACGCCGCTCTTCGATGTCATCACCACCACAACACACAAAACACTCCGTGGACCGCGTGGCGGCATGATCATGTGCAAAGACACGCACGCGGCGGCCATTGATAAGGCGGTGTTCCCAGGATTCCAAGGCGGACCACACGAGAATAACGTTGCCGCAAAAGCGGTCGCATTCAAGGAAGCGCTTGCGCCGTCATTCAAAACATATGCACAACAAATTCTCAAAAATACAAAAGTGCTTGAAAAAATATTCTCCGATGCCGGCATCACAATCTGCTTCAATAAAACCGACAACCACATGTTGCTCCTCGACGTAACGTCGATCGGCCTCACTGGTAAACATACGGAACAGCTCCTCGATACGGTCGGTATCACGGTCAACAAGAACGTGATCCCCGATGATCCACGAAAACCGATGGATCCCTCGGGTATCCGCATCGGCACACCGGCGCTCACGACCCGCGGGTTCGATGAACGCGACATGGCACTCGTTGGTGAGACGATCGTCAATCTGCTCAAGTCACCGAACGATACGTCAGTGTGCACACGCGCGCAGGATGCCGTCCGTGCGCTGACCGACGCCCACCCGCTCTATCCCGATTTAACCTACACGACGTGACGGCGAAGCTGATCGACGGACGGGCGCTCGCGCAGGAGATCAGACGTGGCCTCCCCGCTCGGATCAAAGGCCTTCCCCGCATTCCAGGACTTGGCGTGGTATTGGTCGGCAATGACCCTGCGTCCAAACTCTACATCAAACTTAAACAACGTGCCGCGCAGGAAGCCGGCATCAATTTTTCGTTGACGCGGCTACCACCAAGCGCGACGCAAGGCGAGGTGTTGAAATCCATCGATGTGTTCAACACGAGTCCTGAGATCGATGCCGTGCTGGTACAACTGCCGCTACCACCCAAGCTCAACGAAAATGCGGTAGTCGCGCACATCGACCCCGACAAGGACGTCGACGGATTTCATCCTGTAAACACCGCGCGATTCCTCAACCACGAGCGGACCGATCCGCCCGTGCTTATCGAAGGGATCATGCGTCTCATCGCCGCCACGCGCGCCAACTTCAATAGCCTTTCCGCCACGATCGTCGCAAAAGACAGCATCTTCAGGACATGTCTCGCACACGAACTCGAATCCCAAGGCGTAGCGGTCACCTGTGTCCAGCCCGACGATAGCCACCACAACGCCACGATAACGTCCGACATCGTGATCGTAGCGGCCGGACGCCCGAAGCTCATTCACGGCGATGACCTGAAGCCCGGCGCGATCGTCATCGACATCGGTATCAACACCACGCCGCGCGGCAACGTCGTCGGCGACGTCGACACGATTTCGGCGAACATGAACGCCGGATGGATCACGCCGGTCCCGGGCGGCGTCGGACCGATGACCATCGCCATGCTGCTCGAGAACGTCGTGCGCCTCGCGGAAAGGAACGAACGATGAAGCGCGACTACTTCAAATTCTGTCCGCGCTGTGGCGAAAAACTTTCATGGAGACAAGAAAATCACGAAGATCCATCAGTACAACAATGCAATTCATGCGGCTTCACATTCTATGACAACCCGATCACGGCCACCGAGGCGTACATCGTACGCAATGGCAAACTCCTCATGGTCCGCCGAGGACAACATCCGCGCAAAGGATTTCTCGACGTACCTGGAGGCTTTATGGACGGATTCGAGCAACCGCGCGCCGGTATCGTACGCGAGGTACAAGAAGAGCTCAACTGCACGTTTACGCCAAAGGCGCTCATTGGCGCGTACGGCGACCATTATTTCTGGAAAGACAAGGATTACGCGGTCACCATCCTCTCGTTCGCGGGAACGCTAAAAGGAGCGGCATCTTCAAACCACGAGATCACTACGCTTGAGTGGGTACCGCTCAACAAGATTCCACCACAACTCGCATTCGCCCATATGCACGACAGCATCAGAGATCTGAAACGGTATCTCCGGACGAAATAGCCCCAACACGCCGATTTCCACTATCAATAGCGGCCTAAAGCTGCTACAATTCGTGAACCTATGGCACTCCAAGTCGGCAT
>CAINXF010000062.1 GCA_903854795.1 Candidatus Kerfeldbacteria bacterium | reverse complement strand
CGGACAGGAACGTAGGGACCTATGAAACAATTCCTCGCTCGGTTGGTCTCGCCTTCGGTATCCGTGATCGCGTCCGTGGTCATCATCGCGTTTGTCTATGGTGGGTGCGCGCTGACCGGTGGTATCAATATGAATAAGAACGTCGCGCGCGTTACGGTGAATTCCTCGGTGGCAACAGGGAATTACCAGGGCACAGTCGTAAATTTCAATGATCCCGCCACGGCGGCAACCAATGGCTCAGCGAGCGATACCTCAGCGCCGATGGACGTAACTGTCGTGGTGACCGCGGCTGGCTTTACTCCAGCGGTCGTAACGGTAGCTGTGGGAGGGACCGTTACCTGGATGAACGAAAATGATGAGCTCCATCAACCTGATGCTGATGATGCATCGGCTCGTGACGGGTTTAGTGCCTCCGCAGCGATCGCACGTGATGAGCGCTTTCGTTATACGTTCCCCGCATCCGGAACTATTGCCTATCATGATGACCGCCATCCGGAGCTTCATGGTACCGTCATTGTAAAGTAGCGTGGGACTCACCTGAAGTCGCGATTTCTGGTATGCTGTAAACAGATTATTCACTATTGTACGCACCGACGTGACTTCCGCAAACATTACACCAACTCCGACGACTACAGAAGTATCTGATGAGCTTGTGCACCAAGCGCTTTTTTCAGCTGGTAAGACACGTGAAGATGCGCGACAGGGGATTCGTGTGCGCGCTGCGGCGGCAGGTATTCGTACTGCCTCGCTCTCGGCGCTTTATAATGCCATGGCGAAGGGAACGGTCAGTGGGCATACCATTCCCGCGATTAACGTACGCGGCATGAGCTACGAGTTCGTGCGTGCGATCATCCGTGCGGCACAGCATGCGCAGGTCGGTCCGTTTATCATCGAATCAGCACGCTCAGAGATGAGGTACTGCGAACAGTCTTCCGACGATCTCGTAGTCATTACGCTCGCCGCGGCGCTCCGCGAAGGTTTTTCTGGGCCACTTTTCATCCAAGGCGACCACTTTCAGGTCGATCCAGCTAAGAGCACTGACCAGGAGGTGGCTGCCCTCGAAAAACTAATCGATGAATCAGTGACGGCTGGCATGGGGCACATTGATATCGATGCGTCAAAAACCGTCGACCTCTCGAAGGAATCGCTCGACGACCAACAGGCGCGCAACGCAGAACTTACCGCACACTTCACTACGCATATCCGTTCACATCATGGCGCCGAAATTCTCGTCGGCGGGGAGATTGGGGAGATCGGGGGACGCGTAAGTACCGAGGGTGACCTACGTGCGTTCATGACGCAGTATCGGTCACGGATCGGTGAGGTGCGCGGCATAAGCAAGGTCGCGGTGCAAACCGGCACGAGCCACGGTGGCACACCAAACCCTGACGGTACCATTAAACGTGTCGCCGTAGATTTTGATGCGTTACGTAACCTTTCACGTCTCGCACGCGAGGAATATGGGCTCGCCGGTGCAGTCCAGCATGGTGCTTCGACGCTGTCCGAAACACAGATCGCAGAGTTTCCCGCGATGGGCGTCGCCGAGGTTCACTTTTCGACTGAATTCCAGAACATGATATTCGACCATCCATCGTTCCCACACGAGCTCAAAGCCGAGATCGAGGCGTATTTGTTCGCACACTTCGCCGAGGACCGCGTGTCCGGCATGACCGATCAGCAGTTCGTCTATAAGCAGCGTAAGCGTGCGTGGGGGCCATTTAAGAAGGCGATCGCAACATTGCCCCACGAGGTACGTGACGTGATCGCGGCGTCACTCGAACAGAAGGTGTCGTCGTTGTTCAAGGACTGTCACGTGGACGACACGCAACAATTGATCTCCCAGTACATTCATTAACGCACACACGGTATGCACGACATCATCACCATCGGTTCGGCTACGCGCGACGTCTTCATGCGGAGCAAACAGATCAGGATCATGAAGGATGCGACGTTCTCGACCGGCGAGGCCGAGTGTGTGGCGCTGGGTTCGAAAATCGATATCGAGGAGATACTGTTCGAGACGGGTGGTGGCGCGACCAATACGGCAGTAGGATTCAAGCGACAAGGGTTACGGACGGCGATCGTCGGTCGGATCGGGTATGATGATGGCCGTGGCCGCGAAGTGTTACGCGAGCTCGCGCGCGAGGGTGTCGACACGTCACTCGTAGTGAAGGACAAGCACCACATGACCGCGTACTCGGTTCTCCTGCTTACGCCGCGCGGTGAACGGACCGTGCTTATCTACCGTGGCGCGTCGGCGAAGTTCACGCGCAAAGACCTTCCGTGGCGCTCGATGTCCTCGAAATGGATGTATGTGACCGCGCTCGGCGGCAATCTCTCGCTTCTTAAGGACATCTTTTCGTTCGCAAAACGAAAGGGCATCAAGGTGGCATGGAACCCCGGCGCCGCCGAACTTGCGAAAGGGTACGCAAAGCTCAAGTCGTTGATAGTAGCGTCGTCGCTCGTGCTCCTGAATCGTGAGGAAGCGACGAGCCTCATGGGTGTTGAGTACGACCAGGCGCGTAAGGCCTTCACGCAACTTTCGCGTACGGTCCCTGGCGTGTTAGTGATCACCGAAGGATCGCACGGTGCGTTTGCGCACGTCAACGGCAGATCGTACCACTCGAGTACGCGGGACATCCACGTAGTCGACACCACCGGTGCGGGCGATGCGTTCGGGTGCGGATTCGTCGGGGCGTACATTCGTACGAAGGGAAACATCGCGCAGTCGCTCACGTTCGCGACGCTCAACTCGGAATCAGTTCTTGAGCATATCGGCGCCAAGGCCGGCCTTCTTCATGGATCGTCGGGCCGTCGGGGTATAAAGGTCGAAGCATTACGCGCGGCGTAAAGCGGTTACTCTTGAAAGGTCGCGTTTTTTGTGCTATACTGATGCGGTGAAACAAATACGTACGATAGCTTGGCAAGCGGGATTCGCAGCAAGTATGGTGTTCGCGGCGGTGTTGTTCGTACCCCAAGTTGATGCGGCGACTGCGACAAAAGTGCCACGACGTATCGATGGTGCGCTTGTGGACAAAAGCGAACAGAACCTCTGGCCGATCGCGGTCATGATAGATAACCATCCTGCAGCACGACCACAGTCAGGATTGAGTTCCGCATCCGTGGTATATGAAGCCGTCGCAGAAGGCGGCATTCCTCGGTTTATGGCGCTGTTCGCCACGTCGACGAAACTTCCACTCATCGGACCAGTCCGCTCGACGCGCCCGTACTTCGTGAAATTCGCCGCTGAGTATCATGCGGCACTCGCGCACGCAGGCGGTAGTCCTGACGGTCTGATCCTACTCAACAGCCTTCGTATGCCGAACATCGAAGGCATTAAAGGCAAGACCGCGAAGTTTTTCTTCCGTTATGGCGGTAGCGGCGTTCATAACCTCTACACGAACTCGACGCAGCTTTCCGCAGCGCTCAAGTTCTTCAAGTACAATACGTACAAACCCACCTACCACCCGTGGCTCTACAAGAGCGAACCGAAGCTCGCGGACAGGGGAACAGGGAAACACGGTGCGGAGATCGACCTTGGGGCAGGGCTCTCATACAGGATCAACTATACGTACGATCGGAAGACCAATTCGTACCTTCGCCTCACGGGTGGTCGGGTGCACATCGACCGCGCGACGGGAAAACAGATCGCAGTAAAGAACGTGGTGTTGATGCTCGTGCCGAAGGAGAAGGTCCTCGATAAAAAGGGTCGGCTCGATATCAAGACGCTCGGCAAGGGCAAGGCCATCCTCATGAAGGACGGACACGCCATGACGCTCAACTGGAGCAAGTCGTCCCCGTATGGACGTACCTTGTTCACCACGCTCGATAAGAAGGAGATCCAGTTCAATCGCGGGTCCGTTTGGATCGAGGTCATACCCGCAGGGCACCACTACAAGGTGTTCTAACGCGTTGCCACGCAGTCGGGGATACGTGTTTTGGCGTTGACTTTTTGTGCCATAAACGATACAGTGGCAGCTACATGCCTTCCGCCGTCTCGCAGATTTCTCGCGCGTTCCGCATGCGCGAACACACGCAGTACCGTATCTTGGAAATCCTCCCGGGGTTCCTGGTGTGGATGTCGTTCGTCCTCTCAGTAGTGGTTTCGTTTTGGGAGCCGATCTGGGTGATCGGGTTCATCATTTTGTTCGATCTGTACTGGTTCATCCGTGCGGTCTATATTTTGGTATACCTGTTGATCGCATTTCGAAGATACCGTCTGACCATCAGCGTCGATTGGTCGACGAAGGTGCGCGAGGTCGCCGGTTGGGATTCGATCTACCACCTTGTGATGGTCCCGCTGTCGAAGGAACCGTACGACGTGCTGCAGCAGTCGTTCAAGGCGTTCACTGAATCGCGGTTCCCGTTGAAGAACCTTATCGTCGTGCTCGCATGCGAGGAGCGATTCGCCGCGACGACGGGGCCGTACGCGGCACGGATCCAGCAGGAGTTCGCCGGTGTGTTCGGTGAGCTTATCGTCGTACACCATCCGGACAACGTCCTCGGTGAGATCGCTGGCAAGGGTTCCAACATCGCGCACGCAGGCCGCATCGCAAAGGTAAGGATCGACGAACTCAGCATCCCATACGACCACATCATCGTGACGACGTTAGACGTCGATTCGGTGTTGCATAAGGATTACTTCGCGTACCTCACGTATACATTTCTCAACCATCCGAACCGCCTGCATACGAGCTACCAGCCGCTTGCGTTTTTCAACAACAACATCTGGCAGTCGCCCGCGTTGACAAGGATTGTGGCGAACTCGACCACGTTCTGGTTGATGACCGAGACCGTACGGCCGGACCGGCTCTTCACCTTCTCGTCGCACAGCATGCCATTCACCGCACTTGTTGACGTTGATTTCTGGCAAAACGACATCGTGACGGAGGATTCGCGGATCTTTCTGCAATGTTTCATACGATATGACGGTGACTATACGGTGACGCCGTTGTACCTTCCGATTTCGATGGACACCGTCGCGACTGAATCGCTCTGGGGAACGATTGTGAACCAGTACAAACAGCAGCGGCGCTGGGCGTACGGCGTCGAGAACTTCCCGTACATGGTGTGGAACTTTTCCGCCGATCGGATGATCCCGCTCGCGAAGAAAATCAAGTACATCTGGAACCAGCTCGAAGGTGTGTTCAGCTGGGCGACCGCGCCGATCCTCATCTTCATCCTCGGCTGGCTACCGATCAACGTCGCAGTGCACCGTGGCAGCACCTTGCTCATCGTGCAGAGCGCGCCGTACATCCTTCAAGACCTTATGGAGATGGCCATGGTCGGTTTGGTCGCGGCAGCCGTGTTATCGACTTTGATCGCGCCGCCGCCGCCGAAGGGCAAGGGTTTGTTATGGTTTTTCCCGATGGTGCTGCAGTGGATACTGTTCCCAGTGACGATGGTGCTGTTCGGCTCGATACCGGCCACCGACGCACAGACGCGGCTCATGTTAGGTAAGTATCTTGGGTTCTGGGTAACGGAAAAGACGAGGAAGGTATGATTATTGCGTTGACAATAGCTTGACATGCTCCTCATGAGGAATATGATGAAAGTGCTTAAGATCGAATTTTTTTACATCCATGACACCACACGAAATCCCACAATCAGAAGAAGAACTTTCTTCAATCGCAAAAGAATACATGACTGAGAAACAACAAGTCGCTTCAGAAATTCGTGAACGCGCTCATGATGTTTATGGAGCAGAGATGCCGAAATTGGAGTGGGAAGGGGATAGTTCGCATGGAGGTGTCATACGAGGAGAGGTAAAAGGAGTCTCTCTTGAACTTCGAAAACGAAACGTTGCTTCCATGGCAATTAAGGAGGGGACGCAGTCGAAGGATGAATTTGAATATAGTGGTACTATAAATGGCAGGCAAGTTGAGCCCACTGAATCTCAGCGATTGTTTGACCTCTACGCGTTTAGCCCTAGTAAAGAATTTTTGAAGGCAGTCGAAGAAGAAGCGCGTAAGTCGACGACGCGTTCGAATTCTTAGCCTGATGGAAAAATCAAGATATTCAGTTTTAGTGAACTTGAAGAAGTGAGCGCCCGCGATTTATTTATCAGGTGAGGACGTTGCCAACGAATGTCCGATGACCCCGCGCGAATGCCGCGGCGTCCATTGGTTTTCCGTTGGCTGGCTGAACGTTCGTGAGGACAAGCATATCAACGCCGCAGACAACGGCCGGTTGTTCGTCGTGCATAATGACTTCGCCAATTTTTCCACGCGGTGAGGTGCGGTAGCGTTCTGCGTGGCCGTCGATGATCTTGAGCGTCGCACCTTCCCATGTGGTGACCGTGCCGGGCCATGGGTCGAACGCGCGCACGTCCCGCTCGATCCGCGCAGCGTCATCGGTCCAGTTGATGTGCGCGTTTTCACGCGCGAGTTGTCGCGTATAGATAGCGAGGTGATGCACTTGCGCCTTCGGTTCGATCGAACCTTCAAGGTAGGGGACGAGCGCGGACGAAATGAGCTTTGCGCCGAGTTCGGCACAGCGCTTTTCAAGCGAAGGCCGGTGTTCGTGCGGTTCAATAGCGAGCGTTTCTTGCGCAATGATAGGTCCATGGTCCATTTCGTCATCGAGGACGATGAGCGTGGTGCCGGTGGTCTCGTCGTCGTTGAGAATGGCGCCAGCGATTGGTGCTGCGCCACGGTATTTTGGCAGGAGTGACGGATGTATGTTGATGAAACCCTTACGTGGAATGTCCAACACATGCTGAGGAATGATGTTACCATATGCGGCAAGCACTGCGATATCCGGTGCGAGCGCTGTCAGTGCTTTCGTCGTTGCGTCATCGAATCTTGTTGGAGTCAGTATCGGGATGTGCAAAGATTCGGCAGCAGAAAAAACTGCCGAGTGTGCGGATTTTTGCCCGCGACCTTTCGGCTGGTCTGGCTGAGTGACGACCGCGACGATGTCGGCGATTGCTGCAGTCGCGTGGAGGATCGGTACGGCGAAGTCCGGCGTACCAAAAAAGAGCGCTCTCGGGCGTCGGATCATGGAGGCGCACCTTTCGTGAATTTCTTCGTGTGGTCGATGAATAGAATACCGTCGAGGTGGTCGATCTCGTGTTGGAACACCCGTGCAAGAAGTCCCGACGCTTTCTCACGGTGTGCCGTGCCTTCAAAATCGAGGTAGGTGACGGTGACCGATTTGGACCGTTTTACCAATCCGTACACGCCCGGGATCGACAGACAGCCTTCCTCATCGGTCTCCGTGCGGATCGACCGTGCGACGATGTGCGGATTGATGACGGCGAACGGACCGTCCTGGCCATTGATGATCGCGATACGAAGTTCAGATCCGACCTGAGGAGCAGCGATGCCGAGTCCTTTTTCGTCGATCAACGTATCGATCATGTCGCGAATGATCGTAGAAAGATCGCGCGAACCGAGGTGCGTCGGATCGACGAGGTGTGTCTTTTTACGTAGGATCGGGTCACCGATCGTGCGAATGGTTCGTAGTGCCATGGAAGCGAGTGTAGCAAACACCGGCGCTCACGACAAGGTTCAGGCTATTTCGATTGGGTTCACCGTGATCGACCACTGCTCATCGAGTGACATCAAGTAATTCCTGATGTCGGAAGGAAGCTCCTTCTTTGATCTGATGATGAGCATCGTGCCGGAAGGGTTTTGTGCGGACCGGCCACGAGATCGTTGTGGCGGCGTCACGGTGATGTGCGGTGATGAAGAAAGCTTTCTGAGCACTTCGTTCGGGGAGACACTGCGTACGCGCGCAGGTACCAGTCGCTGTCGGAGCACCCACACTTTCCACGCGGGAGGATAGCCGAATCGGTCGCGTATCTCGATCGTTTTCGTGCGCCACGTACCATCATCAGGCATTTCGATCTCGGTACGGTGTGTCGAGGATCCCTGTACGACGAGTGTGCCATCGGTTTTCAGATACGAAGCGAGTAGTATCAGCATGCGGCGTGCACGCTCGTCCGCGTCGGGACGCGGAATGGCGAGCAGGCTCTCATAGCGTGTCACCACGATCCAGTCGTAGGCGCGCTCGGCAAGGTCGTACGTTCGTGCTGCCGTGAGTACCTCTATGGTGCCAGGGCGCTGTGCT
>CAINXF010000061.1 GCA_903854795.1 Candidatus Kerfeldbacteria bacterium | reverse complement strand
CGGCGCCAAGAGCGAGATCTTCAAGATCATAGGATCGCTGGCAAAACAGGGAGTGGCTGTGATATTCATCTCGAGTGACCTGACCTCGGACAACGGCATCCTCTACGGCATCAACCGGCACAACAACTCGTTGGTCCTGTTCGACCGGTTCAGCCTGCAGAACGCGAACTACACCGTGTTCGCGACGTCCGGCGCCGGTAAGAGCTATGCGGTCAAACTCGAGATCCTACGATCGATGATGTTCGGCACGGACGTGATCGTGATCGACCCGGAGAACGAGTACAAATATCTCTCCGATGCGGTCGGGGGCACGTATGTGAACATCTCCCTGAACTCCGACTCGAAGATCAATCCGTTCGACCTGCCGCGTGGGATCCAGGGCGACGAGAAGCCGGCGGACATCATTCGTTCCGCCGTCATCACCTTGAAATCGATGATGCGGCTCATGCTCGGCAAACTGACGAACGAGGAGGATTCCATCATCGACCGCGCGCTACTCGAAACGTATGCGAAAAAGGACATCACGCCCGAGAGCGACCTGGCGAAGATCGAGCCGCCGCTCATGCGCGACTTTCAGGACGTCCTGTCCGGCATGGTTGGTGCT
The DNA here is from genome assembly GCA_903854795.1 of Candidatus Kerfeldbacteria bacterium. Lineage (GTDB taxonomy): Bacteria > Patescibacteriota > Patescibacteriia > SBBC01 > SBBC01 > CAINXF01. Next base: position 3,993 of record CAINXF010000061.1, on the reverse strand, counting down.
GATGAGCTTGTTGAGCGACTTCGCAAGTTCACCGAGGGAACCTTCGCAGGGCTTTTTAATAGTCCGACAAACGTCGAGGTGGACAACCAGCTCATGGTGTTCTCCGTCCGCGACCTCGAGGACGAGCTGCGGCCGATCGGCATCTCGATGATCGTCAGTTACATATGGAACGTCGCGCGGTCGAAAATGAAGAAGAGGATCCTTTGTATCGACGAGGCGTGGTGGCTCATGCAGAACGAGGATTCGGCGAAGTTCATCTACTCGCTCGTGAAGCGTGCTCGAAAGTACTACCTCGGCGTCACGACGATCACGCAGGACGTGAACGATTTCCTGCGCTCGCCCTACGGACAGGCTATCGTCAACAACTCGGCGCTGCAGCTCCTTATGAAGCAGTCACCCGCCGGCGTTGATATCGTCGCGAAGACCTTCCTTTTGACCCAGAGCGAACGGTATCTCCTCCTTGAAGCGGGTGTCGGCGAAGGCATCTTCTTCGCAGGCGCGAAGCACGCTGCGCTCAAGATCGTCGCGAGCTACACCGAGGACCAGATCATCACCTCTGACCCGCGGCAGCTCATGGAGATCGAGGATGCGAAGAAGGAGTTCGAGGAATCGCTCGCCAAAGGGGAATTGCCTGACGCAACTTTGCTGAAAGCATGAAACGACTCGCCATCATCGCCGCGCTACTGCTCGTCGCCGCGGTCGCTACGTACTTCGTGGTGACACGAAAGGCCTCGTCCTCCAAAAATGGCGCGACGAATACGACCATCAATGTTCCGGTAAATTCGTCGTCGACGAACGCGGCGGAAAACGGAAATATCAACGTGGCGCCATCGCGCGATCAGATGTTAGCTATTGCGCGTCTGTTCGCCGAACGCTATGGCACGGTGACCACCGCCAATCCGAACGCGAACCTGGACAGTGTCATGTTATTCGCGAGCGATGCGCTGAAGGCCACGTTTGTGCGGATGGAGAAGAGCAACGCCGGACCGTCCGCTACGAAAGTAACCACGACCAGCAGTCAGGCGCTCACGTTTTCCATCCGTTCGTTCGATCAGACGCAGGGCCGCGGTGAGGTATCAGTGACACTGCAGCGAAAGGAGCAAACCGACGGTTTAGCATCGCCCCGTAACTACACGCAAACGCTCCTGCTCACCTTCGTAATCGAGCATGGAGCATGGAAGGTAAGCGTCGCGGCATGGGGTCCGGCGCAATAAACCACATGGCGGATCAAACGACACCAACGAATACACCGCGCGGCTCGAGTAGCGAGACGCGAGCTAACGCGGGTCAGAAAGCTCAGCGCGATGCTAATGGTGTAGGGATTCCTGAAAAACAAATTAACAGGCCTGCTGGCAGTCAGTCGAGCCCCCAGCGGTCGGTTCCATCAAACGCGCCTCGGCAATCTTGGGACGGACGACATTCACGGGAATTACGGAGAGCGAAGCGAAACGATCGTGGAGCGTACGCGGACACAAATATTAGCGAAAACGAGGATCAGGGCGCACCCGAGGAAGCCGGAAAAGAACAGGACGAGCAGTTCGAGAACGAGGATGAGCGCGTCGATACGAAGGACGATCGAGAGCCGTCGCAATCGGATAATGATCAGTCGATCAAAGATGAGGTAAGGAAGCAATTTGAGAAAGAGAACAATCCAGACGACAAAGATACGTCCAGGGAGGAAGCGAAGAGAGAAGACGCAACAGAGGAGCTGAAGGACGAAGTTGGAGAAAAGAATGCTGCGGAGGAAGGCGCACAGAAACCAGCTGCGGAAACAGGCGCTGGTGAGCAGGGAATCGCGCAGCCAGTCTCCGAAATGGCAAATCCCGGGGCCGCGCTACGCGAGAGCGTCATGGCATCACAAGCAGCGGAAGCTGTCGCTGCGACGGCGGCAGGAGCCGCGGAAGGTACTGCTGCGGCGGCAGTCGCAGGGGAGGCCGCTGTTGGGGTCGGTGCGGCCATCGTCGCATCGTGGCCCGTGATACTTGCCGTCTTCGTGGTATCGGTGGTGATCGTGGTAGTATTGTTCATCGTCGGTACGGCATATTTTTGTGAAGGTGACTCCGGATTTTGGGGGACCTTGGCGAGCTGGGCCGCCCAGATCAAGGGAGACATAAAATGTCCTGAGACCATACCGACCGTAAACCCTGATGCGACCGGCGCGCAGCAGGCGCAAGACGCTTCCGGTTCATCAGCCACGGAGAATTGGGGGACCCATGATTAATCGCGCGATCAAGATGCGAAAATCCGTACAATTATTTCGACTCTCGTTGCTCGTGGGTGGCATCATGGTGCTGTGCAATGCCGGAAGTGCGCATTTTTCCATTCCCGCTGCGCATGCCGATACCGTACAGACCGGGTGTTGCTACGACGCGGAGAGCAGCTACTGCACGTCAGATGCCACCAAAGATAACTGTAAGAGCCCGAAAATATTTGAGCCTGGCAAGTCGAACTGCAAGACACTGCATCCTTCGTGCCAGTCGGGGCCATTGTACGTCAGGCTGAACGTACCGCTCCCGAACTTTTCCGGCGGTACGGTCGATTCCTCCCTGTTTGGAAGGTACGTGAGCGCATTTTACGTTTATTTCGCCGGTGTCGCAGGTATTCTCGCAGTGGTCATGATCATGTACGGGGGATTTCACTACATCACATCACTCGGTAATCCACAGCGCATGAACCAGGGCAAGGAGATCATCTCGAACGCGCTCATCGGTGTCATCCTGGTACTCACGTCGTACCTTCTCCTCAGCATCATTAACCCGCGGTTGACGAAGCTCGTACTTCCCGACGTCGGCTACTATAATGCGATCTTTACCCCCAACATGTACTGCGAGGCGCAGGACCTGGCGAACGGGAATACGCTCGCCACTGATGCCGCGAAAGTTCAGCAGCAGAAAACTGGTAAGTATTGTGATGTGGAGGGCGTCACGGGTGATGACATTAAGGTCACCTACAAGGATAAGAGTGGAAAAGACGCCTATTGTTTCCCGTTGACGCCGTCTCAGAAGGTGCTGCACGACATGAGCGAAATTTGGGATCATCAACAAGCGTGTTTTCCGCAGTTGGAGGTCAATAGCACCAAGGGAACGACTACCGAGCAGTATAAATTTAAACTAATTGATGTCGCCGGAACGAACGGTATCTGTGAGAAGAACGACTACACGCCGGACGATCAGTGTGACCGGACGCAGACCATACTGTCGTTGCAGCACTGGCTTGTCGGTGCCTGCAAAAAGGCGAACGTTGCGTTCACGTTCGGGATCACCTGGACCGGAAAAGACGTGTGTCACTACTACCCCTTCCTTTCATGTCCGATGGATGCCGGCTTCGCTAATCAGGTACAATGTTCTCTTGGGGGTCAGGGCACTACGACGCCATGCTGGGATATAAATAAGCCGCGGTATAAAGCCGATGTTGGTGGCGGCAATGAGAAGGCGTACTGTGTCGATCCTAATACTACACCGGCAGCGATAGAGCACGTTGACTCCGTGTGCTGTGCACCATCGTTGAGTTATAACCAAAAAATCATTTGTGCGGATTCGTTGGCGTATACGCCATCCGAAGATGCCTCCAGTGCTTCAGGGTCCGACGCGTCGATGTATGTCGAGGTATCATGCGATGGGTATAATGCATCGGGTACTGATTCGCATTTTTCAGGGTGGGATCCAGATTCAGGGAGGGCGACCGATGCCGGACCGGCGAAATGTTCGAAGCGTTGTTTTGCGCCTACGCGACTTTATACTACTTCGGGTGGATGATTAATATGTCACTATGATACAACTCAACTGGAAACGACTCGGATTGGTGCTACTGTTCATTCTTGTGACGATTGGGATCGGCATAGTGATATATTTTGTGTTCTTCAAGGGGCTGTTCGTGACAAACGGCAACGTGAACGGCAACGTGAACGGCGCGGTGTTGCCTAACACCAATGAGAACCGTAATGTGAACGGCGTCGTATCGAACGTGAACGGTCTGCCGAACATCAATGGGGAT
>CAINXF010000060.1 GCA_903854795.1 Candidatus Kerfeldbacteria bacterium | reverse complement strand
TGAAATAGGCACTTTCAAGGTATTATCCGAAAAATCGAGCTCGGCTGGCATACGTCGCATCAAAGCGACCGCAACACCCTGACTTGACAGCTTTTTCGGCGTTCAGTATACTCCGTTCAGTATCGCAAGACTCTGTGTTTGAATTCCATTACTCCGGAAGAGCCAAACATCCCGCCCCTCGCGGGAGAGAAGAGCCTGCATACCTAAGCAGTTAATTTTCTATGCGCAAAAAGACATTCTTCCGCTCTAAAAAGCTCAAGAAACAGCGTCGCGACCTCCCGCCGCCGCCGCAAGCAAAGAACAAGGGATTCCTCGAGTTGATCGGGACCGTTGACGAGATGTTGCCGAACGCCATGTTCCGCATCCACCTCGAGAATGGTCACGACATCCTCGGCCATCTTTCCGGAAAAATGCGCATGAACAAGATCAGTATCCTGCCGGGAGACCGCGTCACCGTTGAAATGACCCCCTACGACCTAACTAAGGGCCGTGTAATCTATCGCCACTAGCTATGAAAGTACGAGCAAGCGTCAAACCGATCTGTTCAAAGTGTCGCGTCGTGAAGCGCCGTGGCATGCTCTTCGTGGTGTGCCCGACCAACCCGAAGCATAAACAACGACAAGGATAACCATTATGCCAGTAAGAATCGCCGGCGTGCTCCTGCCGGACAACAAGCGTATCGAGTACTCACTTCCATACCTATTCGGTATCGGTTTATCGCTGAGTAAAAAGATACTTAAGGAAGCCGGTATCGAGCCAGGTAAAAAGACGAGCACCCTTACGGAGCAGGAAATTGGCGCCATACGCGCGATCATCGAAAAACGTCACCGCATTGAAGGCGACCTTCGCCGTGAGATCATGACGAACGTGAAGCGCCTAAAGGACATCAACGCCTATCGCGGCTCGCGACATCTTCATAGCCTTCCCGCGCATGGTCAGCGTACGCGCACCAACTCCCGCACGGTCCGTGGTAACGTCCGTCGCACTATGGGCTCGGGACGAAAGTCAGCATCTGAGAAGACATAACCACGATACGAAGTATGGCAAACGAACAGCTACAACCGCTCCAACCAGAACCGACGACTTCCGCCGCATTGTCTGATATTCCGACGACCACGGCTCCAGCGCCAACTGGTAAGAAAAAGAGTAAGAAGAAATTCGTGACGGCGGGCAACGTCTATGTTCAGGCGACCTACAACAACACTATCGTCACTATCACTGATCAGGGCGGCGCTGTCCTCGGTTGGTCCTCGGCCGGCAAGATGGGGTTCAAGGGGCCGAAAAAATCGACGCCCTACGCCGCAGGCCTTACTGTTCGCGACCTCGTTGAACGTGTGCGCGATACCGGCATCAAGACGGTCGATGTATTCGTTCGAGGTGTTGGATCCGGACGCGAAGCCGCAGTTCGCGCGCTCGGTGCTCAAGGCTTGACGATCAATACGATCAAAGACATAACGCCGATACCACATAACGGCTGCCGTCCGCCGAAAGTGAGAAGGGTCTAGCCATATGAGCAGAAATCTCAATCCTCGTGTTAAGCGTCAGCGCCGCATCGGCGAAAAATTATTTACGCATGGCGAGAAGTCGTTCGGAAAGCGTCCATATCCACCAGGACAACACGGTCCGAAAGGATCCGGGAAGCTCTCAGAGTACGGCGTTCGTCTTCGCGAAAAGCAGAAGGCACAGCTCGTCTACGGCCTTCTTGAGCGGCAATTCAGAACGTACTTTGCGAAAGCGAAACGAAAGCCCGGCAACACCGGCGAGTTCCTGTTCCAGCTGCTCGAACAACGGCTCGATAACATTGTCTTCCGTGCAGGATTCGCGCGTAGCCGGGAAGGCGCGCGCCAGCTCATCCGACACGGCCATATCATGGTGAAGGGACGACGTGTCGATATCCCATCGTTCCAGGTCAAGGTGAACGACGTCGTGTCGCTTCATACCAACAGCACGGCAAAGACCGGTGTTCAGAACATCATCAAGGAGCTCGAGAACTACGAAGCACCGGCCTGGATCTCGCTGGACAAGAAGCTCTTCGCAGCGACAATACGCGAGATGCCGACGTTCGATGTGAGCGCTTCCAACATCAACCCGCAACTTATCGTTGAGTTTTATTCACGCTAGTTCTCTCAATCGGAGATACGTATGGAATCAATACCACTACCCGCAAAGATCGAAATCGCTGAATCCAAGAAGGATTGGGCGAAGTTCATCATAGAACCGTGCTACCCCGGTTACGGCACGACGCTCGGCAATGCGCTTCGACGCGTATTACTTTCGTCGCTTCCTGGTGCCGCGGTCACCGCGGTCAAGATCGAAGGCGTCGATCATGAGTTTTCGACCGTACCGTTCGTGAAAGAAGATGTTGTTGCGATCATTCTCAATCTGAAACTCATCCGTTTTAAGCTTCACGGTGATGAGCCAGTGACGCTCTCGCTCAAGGCAAAAGGTGAGAAAGCGGTCACTGCCGGCGACTTCGAATGCCCCAGCTCGGTCGAAGCAGTCAGCCCGAAACAACACATCGCGACACTTACCGATAAGGCGGGATCCTTCAATATGGAGGTCGTCGTCAGTCCCGGTCGTGGCTACGTGCCGGTAGAGAGTCGTGAGAAGGAAAAGCTCGATGTGGGCTGGATCGCGATCGATTCGGTGTACACTCCGGTCAAGACCGTCAACTTCAACGTTGAGAGCGTACGCGTTGGGCAGATTACGAACTACGACCGCCTGTTGCTCGAAATCGAGACCGATAGCTCGATAAGACCGGAGGACGCGCTCGCGCAGTCCGCACAGATACTCGTCGAGCATTTTTCGATGTTTGCATCACTCGGCAAGTCTGATGACGTCGATGCACCGAAGAAAAAGCGCGGCAAGGCGAAAAAAACGGAAGATGCAGAAGCAGCGCCTGAAACGCCGACAGAAGAAATCGGAGATACCCATGCGACATCGTAACATCAAGAAGACGCTCGGACGGACGAGAGGTCCGCGTAAAGCTCTCATGAAGAGCCTCGCGAATTCTCTTATTCTGCATGGCAAAATCACCACCACGGTGACGAAAGCGAAGGCACTGCGTCCGTTCATCGAACCACTTGTTACGAAAAGCACAAAACCGTCTCTTCACGTTCGGCGCTATCTCATGAGTGCCCTCGCTAACGAGCCTTCCGTCAAGAAGCTCCTCGCCGAGTATGGTCCGAAATATGCGACGCGCAAGGGTGGCTATACGAGAGTCACGAAGCTTGGACGACGCCTTGGTGACGCCAGCATCACCGCAATCATTGAATTCGTATAATATGGCCTTTACACACGAAACCATCGACGCCACGAACCAGGTCCTCGGTCGGATCGCCACAAAGGCGGCCACGATACTGCGTGGAAAGAACCTGCCGTCGTATGCCCCGAACATCATGCCTTCGGTGAAGGTGACGATAATAAACGCATCTAAGCTTCGTTTCACTGGAAAAAAGTTGGATCAGAAACAACACTACCATTTCTCAGGCTACCCCGGTGGACTTCGTGCAACGAAACTCCGTGAGACATTCGAGAAAAACCCGGAGAAGTTGGTGCGACTCGCAGTGTTGCGCATGTTGCCGGACAATAAGCTCCGCAAACGATTTATTACGAGACTTCAGGTAACACCCTAACGCGTATGGTAGAACGAAAAAAAGCAGCACCGAAGAAGGCGAAATCCGCCACGACCTCGAAGCCCCGCGTACGGAAAGCTGTCGTTAAGGCGACTGAGAAACCAGAAATCCAGGTGGTAAAGGCCGCACGTGCGACGTTCACTCCGCGCCATACGGGTAAGCTTACCTATGTCATGGCGGTCGGTCGTCGAAAATCAGCCATCGCGCGTGTAAGGTATTCGGAAAAGGGGAGCGGACTCTTCATCGTCAATCGGCAGGATTTCAGCGTATATTTCCCGACGTTTGACATGCAGAAAATCGTGAACGATCCGTTCGAATTGTTGCAGTACAAGCGCGCAGGCGACATTAGCGTGAAGGTCGTCGGCGGTGGCAAGCATGGCCAATCCGAAGCGGTTCGCCTCGGCCTGAGCCGACTTCTCGTTGGTATCAACGCAGAATACCGTACGCCGCTGAAGCGCGCCGGATTCCTTACAAGAGATCCACGCGTCAAGGAACGTAAGAAGTACGGTCTGAAGCGCGCACGACGTGCGCCACAGTGGCAGAAACGTTGATACCGCGACGGGTACGCCCGTCAACCGTCGGTCCGACAAGGTAATTCTCCACCTTTCACTATGGCGAAGCACGCTGAAGAATTCGCCCAAGGCCAGTCGAGGATCCTGTCGAACACCTCGTATCTGCTCGCCGCGAACGTCATCCAGAAGCTCATCTCGCTGGGATTTTTCGTGTACTACGTCCGCATCCTCGGTCCGTCAGGCACGGGACTGTTCGAACCGGTACGTAGTGTCATTCCTATAGCACTCACCGTAATTGACCTTTCGCTCGCGTCGGTCCTGACCAGGGAGATAGCCCGCACACCGCATCGCGCGCATGAGTTTATGAACAACGTGCTGTCGGTCAAGGTGCTGGTCGCGCTCGTCGCGTTTCTGGCGACGCTCGCCATCAACGCATTCTATAACTTTGATCAGCTGACGCGAACTTTGTTGTTCCTTGCCGGCATTGTCGTGAGCCTCGACATGTTCACGACCACGTTCACTGCCGTACTCCGCGGTATGCAGACGTTCCGTTACGAAGCGATCGGCGTGGTCCTCACGTCGCTCACCTCGGTCGCCACTGGCGTGATTGCGTTCAAACTACACGCTGGCGTACCCGGCCTCATGATCGCGTTCATCGGAGGCAGTCTCGTCAATATCACGTTCATGAGCAGCGTCATCAGGAGGAAGCTCGGAGCATTCCCGCGGCTTTGGTGGAATAGCGGTCTTATTCGTCATTTTCTTTCAATTTCAGCTCCAATACTCGGTGCTGCGTTGCTCGCGAAGCTCTTCACCTATACGGACCGTTACCTCCTCCTCAAGAACGCAGGCAAGACCGCGGTCGGCATCTACGTCGCCGCGAACAAGGTACCGTTCGCCATGGAGTTCATCGCTGCCGCGTTCGCCGCGAGCCTCCTGCCAGCAATGAGCCACTTTTTCGTCACCTCGAAGGACCAGTTGAGCCGCATTTTCGAACAGGCAACCCGCTACCTCATCCTCATGAGCATTCCGATCGCCGTCGGTGTGTTCGTGCTCGCACACCCGTTTTCAGTTAAGCTCTTCGGTCATTCGTTCGCAGAGGCGACGTTACCGCTTCGTATTATGATCTCGGCGTTGCCCTTCATTTTCCTCAACTTTCCGGTCGGTAGTTTTCTCATCGCGGTGAACAAGCAGATCTGGAACACTATCAACCTCGGCTCGGCCGTCGTGCTCAGCATCGTTTGTAATGTGATCCTTCAGCCGCGGTTCGGTGTGAACGGCGCTGCGGCCACCGTGCTCGTGAGCTATATCGTGCTCTACTCGATGGGGCTCTATCAAGTGCGACGCGTCATCACGGTCAACGTAAGGAGGTTGTCAACTACCGTCGTTCGGACGCTCGTATGCGCTGGTATCATGGCAATCCCGCTCATGCTCCTGCAAAAGACATTCTCGCCGTACTTTTTGGTCATTCCTGGAGGCATGCTCTACCTCGCCTCGATTTTCATGTTCGGTGAATTGAACGCGGGCGATCTTCGTCTGGTGCTGCGTGCCATTGGTAGGAAAGGCACATGATCCACCGGACGCTCCTTGTCACGCAATCGTTCTCACCCGAACATTCAGGTGGTATCGAACGTACTCTGGACGCGATCTGTAACAACGTCGATCCATCGCGGATTGTCGTCATCGCCCCGCCGTCTTCGAACGGACCGAGTGGTGATCCAGTCACGCCGTACACGGTGATCTACAAAGACCTCCTCAAACATACCTTCGCGCGGCCAGCCTGGCTCTTTCGTCTTCCTTGGTTTCTCGCGACGGTACGCGCACAGCGCGCCACGCGTGTGCTGTTCGGTCACTATGCAGGGTGGGTCAGTCTCGGCGCACTCACAAAGCTGATTACCGGCACGCCGTACGCGGCCATGTTCCATGGGCTCGATTTTTTGTCGTACCGCACGTCGATGATGAGGAGATTTTTGTTGCGCTGGAACGTACGGCTCGCGGAATGGATCATTGTCAACAGTAGCTATACGTACTCGTTGTTAAAGGATTTCGGCGTTCCCGAGGGAAAACTCGTCATCGCGTACGCGACCATCGGGAAGCCCGTTTTCGTTGAGGCACGTGCGGTCACGCAGTTCATCGCTCAATATAATCTCGACCCGCAGCGAACACTCCTCACGGTAGGAAGACTTGTGGCACGAAAAGGTCTTGCCCGCGTCATCAACGCGATGCCGGAGATCCTCACACGCTATCCTGACGCGAATTATGTCATCGTCGGCGATGGGCCCGAGCGTGCGTCGCTCGAACGACTCGCACATGAGCTTCATGTCGAGGAGCATGTCCGCTTCCTCGGTCGCGTGTCGGACCGTGACCGCGATCTTGCCTATGCCGCATCATGCGCGTTCATCATGCTACCGGTGGCATCCTCACGTGATGTCGAGGGGTTTGGTCTCGTGTATATCGAAGCGCTCGCCCGCGGATGTCCGATCATCGCGACCCGGAGTGCCGGCGTCATTGACATCATTCGTGACGACAACGGTATCGCACTTGACGAACAGGCAGACACGCATGCCGTGGCCGATGCGGTGAACGTGCTGTTCGGTGATTCCGCGCGTGCCGCGAAGCTCGCCGCACAAGGACGCACGTTCGTCGAGCAGACATTCTCAGTCGAACGCTTCAAGCAGACGTTCTCGACCATCCTTGCCGCACCCGAACAACCTACGAGGCCGATCCGTGTCAGCGTCATCATCCCGGCATGGAACAGCGTCGAAACGCTCCCACGAACGCTTCACAGTATCGCGCTCCAGACTTGGAAGGATACTGAGGTCATCGTGGTCGACGACGGATCGATAGATGATCCAAAAATGGTATGCGACCAATTCCCTGGAGTTCGGTTCATCAGGAAAGACCACGGTGGTGCGCCTGCCGCGCGCAACAGGGGATTCAGCGAGAGCACGGGTGAATATGTCTTGTTCTGCGACGCAGACGTCATGCTGCACCCGCGCATGATCGAACGCATGGTGACGACGCTCGAGCTCAAACCCGACGCGAGCTACGCCTACTGCAGCTTCAGGTTCGGATGGCGTACCTTCGACCTGTTCGACTTCGATGAGAAACGTCTGAAGCAATCGAACTACATCTGTACGATGTCACTCATACGTCGGAAGGACTTTCCAGGATTCGACGAGTCCATCAAGCGACTACAGGATTGGGACCTCTGGCTCACCATGCTCGCACAGGGCAAGCGCGGCGTCTGGGTACCTGCGCGCCTGTTCAGCTCATCGGTCGGAAAAAAGGGAATCAGCGCGCGCTTGAAGATGCCCCCGCAGGAAGCGGTGCGCATCGTTCGCCAGAAGCATCACCTTGGTTGACGCAAGGCTTATGTCAAAGGTTCTCGTATTCGAATCCGATAAATGGCTCGCCGACATTCTGGTCGAGGAGTTCACGGACGCAGGTGCGGCAGTGACGTGGTTCGAGTTTCCTCCTACGAGCCTCGCTGACGCTGTCGCTGCCATCGCGCCCGACCTCATCACTATGGACATCATCATGCGCGACATGGATGGCTTTCAAGCGACGTTTCTTTTGAAGGAAGACCCCCGCACCATGGATATCCCGCTAGTATTCTACACGGGCCTTGGCGCTCGCGAGGATGTCGAGCGTGGTCTTGCGCTTGGGGCTAAACAGTACTACGTGAAATCGAACGCCC
>CAINXF010000059.1 GCA_903854795.1 Candidatus Kerfeldbacteria bacterium | reverse complement strand
GTGCTCGCCGAACTGCATCCGTTCGGTTTCGCGGTCTTGCTGGTCATCCTCGATTTTTTCTTCCTCACGCTGCTCATCAAGCAGGGTACGTGGGGTGTCATATTGTTCATCGTGGCGGGCATTGTTGCCTTTGTGGTCGGACTCCGCGCGCTGGTCGAGTGGCAACTGAACGTACTGCTCATCACGAACGAACGCATCATCCATGTGTACCAGAAGGGATTTTTCACGCGCATGGTCGCTGAAACGACTTATGGCAAGGTGACGGATGTACGATCGACCGTGAAAGGCGTCCGCCAGACCATGTTTGGCCTCGGTTCCGTCGAGGTGCAGACCGCCGGCGAAGGCACGAACCTGACCATCGACGGCGTGAGGCGTCCGTCGCAGGTCCAGGCCCTCCTGACGAGCATCCTGAGGACCTCACATGACCAGGACCACACCCCGTTGAGCGCGCATGAGCTCGTCGAGGCGCTGACCAAAGCGAAGAAAGAGCTCGGCGCGAGCGCCTTCAACGAACTGCTCACACGCGTCGCCCATAATGACGACCATCACGACCGGCAATGAGATGTGGTGGACGAATCACCGCGGATAAGGTATAGTGATTGGTACTTTGATATGGCACCATCACATCGGCGAGAACGCATACTGAACTTACTTCGCTCGCGAGTGATTACCGTGGGTCTCATCGTCGTTGCCATCGGTACGTGTGTCGCGCTTGGTAGGGAGGTCGCCCGTCGCGTCACGGTGCAGCGTGAGATCGATCGCCTTACGAAGGATATCTCGGTAGCCGAACAATCGACGCAAAACCTCGATCGCCTGCTCGTGACGCTCAAGAGTTCGACGTACGAGGAGGGCGCGGCACGGACCTACATGAACTTGCAGAAGCCGGGCGAGACTGTGCTCGTGGTCCCCGATGTGGATCCAAGCAACCTGAACGGCCCCGTGGGATCGATTGATACGCCGTCCGCGCCAAGTGCTCCGAAGTCAAATGATACGAATTCAAAAAAATGGTGGGATTTCATATTCCACTCCTCACCAACATAATTTCATACCACGCGTATGCAAAAACCACTCGAGAACGTGAAAAAGGCAGTCGCCCCGATCAGCCGGGGAATCAAGGCACGATCGCCAATGAAGAAACTGATCCTGATCATCGTCGCCACGGTCGTCGGAATCGTGATAGTTGGGACGGGCGTTTCAATCGTCGGCATGTATGTCGGCCACTGGGAATCGCCGATCGTGAAGGATGTAGCTAAGGTATTGCCGGTGCCCGCACTCACGGTGAACGGCCACTGGCGGTCGTACAGCGAGTACCTCGATGCGGTCGCGACCCTCGATTACTCGTTCAATCAAGCGGCCGTCCTCCAGGCCAGCGGGTACACCGTAAAGCCGTCCGCACAGGAACTACGGACCATGGTGCTCGATCGCATGGCGAAGGAGGAGATCATCAATCAGGTCGCGAAGAAGCGTGGTGTCAGCGTGACGAAGGCCGACATCGATGCAGAAATGAAAAAACTCGCCGACCAGACCGGCACAGAGGCGCAAGTCGCCGCACAGGTGCAGCAGCTCTACAAATGGGACCTCGCCACGTTCCGCGATAAGGTGATCCAGCCCTATCTGCTCCGGCAACACCTCCAAGACAATATTTCAGGCGATGCGACCATCAACGCCGATCCTGCGGCACGCGCACAGGCCGCATTGGCGCGGGTGACGACGGGTAAGGAAGACTTCCAGACGGTCGCAAAGGCGATCAACGAGGATGCAACGAAGAGTACCGGCGGCGACATGGGCATCTACGCGAAAGGTGAGAAGGATCCGTTGATCGAAGCGGCGGCATTCTCGCTCAACGTCAACGAGACCAGCAATGTAATCAAGGCCCTCGACGGCTACTACATCATCAAGGTGCTCGAGAAGATCCCTGCCGACACAAAGACCTCGACACCGGAGAAGGTGCACACCGCCGAGATCTTTATCGCCGTGGTGCCGCTCGATACGTGGCTCTACGACCAGTCGAAGACACAAAAAGTGACGCTGTTCCTCAGTGGATATAAGTGGGACAAAGATGGTGCGCGCGTCGTGTACTCGGGTAAGAAATCATCGACGAACGGTAACACGAATACGACGGCAAACGTGAACGCCGCCATCGACACGAATACGACGGTCAACGCAAACACCAACGCTGCGGCATCGCAGTGACGGTGTCTGGAGCCACCGGTCGGAATCGAACCGACGACCTCTGCTTTACGAAAGCATTGCTCTACCAGCTGAGCTACGGTGGCATGTGAATGCGTGACGGGTATCCGCTACGCTCGGCGCATCCCACATTACCACGTGATAATGGCATCGTCAACGCACGAACCTCGACCACGAACTGACCGGACCGCTCTACAGGCCCGTTCGTTCGTGATCGACGGGAACGAGACCGGGATCCTTCTGGTGCATGGGTTCGCTGGGAGCATCGCTGACTTGCGCGTGTTCGGCGAACGATTGCATACCATGGGTGGCTACACGGTCATCGGTGTACGACTTGCCGGCCACGGCATGACCGTTGAAGACCTGCATCGGTCCGTTGCCGATGACTGGTACGCGTCTGCACGGCGCGGGTATCACATCCTTGCCCCACGCGTGAAGCGCGTCGTTGTGATCGGTGAGTCTATGGGCGCACTCATCGCGTTCAGGTTGAGCATGGAGTACCCGTTGATACGCGGCGTAGTATGCGTGGCCCCGGCACTGCGCATGGGAAACGAGACAATGCGTGCCATCGCGATGGTGATGACGCCACCTTCGAAAAAATGGAAGAAAACGTGGGTCGACGATGCGCGCGCCCAGCGCGGATCGCTCCGTGCGGTGACCTCGAGATCATACCGTGAATTTTCCCGTGTGGTCACGAAGGAGCGCGCAACCCTGAAAAGCGTCAGCGTGCCCGTGCTCGCGCTCTTCGCAGAGGGCGATTTCGTGACTGATGCTAGCAGTATCGAGATTCTGAAGTCGACGTTGCCGGATACACAGCTCATGGTCCACGTCGTAAAGGCTCACACGCACCATTTGAGCGAATCGACACAGGTCGATGAGCTCAGCGGCGAAATCAACGAGTTCATACAGCGGTGCGAATGATATGGACGTACCAGTGTGATGTGGTATAGTATCGAGTGCTGACTGTCTTGTAGTATCCGCGCCATACTAATAACACCGCATGCAACACAATACACAATTCGGCGCCCTGATTGGGAACCGACGATCGATTGGAGCGGGTGAGCGGATTCGAACCGCCGACC
>CAINXF010000058.1 GCA_903854795.1 Candidatus Kerfeldbacteria bacterium | reverse complement strand
TGATCGCCGGCGTGTGCGGCGGTCTCGGTGACTACTTCAACATCGACCCGACGATCGTCCGGCTCGTGTTCGTCGCGGCGGTCCTCCTCTGGGGGACGGGGATCCTCGTCTACCTCGTTATGATGGTGGTGATGCCGCTTGAGGGAACGAAGGAAGTCGAACCGAACATCGGCGCGCGCGTCCGCGAATCGGCCGAGGAGATCAAGCAGAGTGCGCAGAAGATTGCGAAAGATTTCAAAGGCACAAAGCCGGACCAGAAGAAGTAGTTTCAACCAACTTTTCATCATAGGACCGGCGATGAGCCGGTTCTGTGCTACACTAGCTTTATATGGCATTCATCGACGAAGTAAAGATCGAATTGAAGGCGGGCAAAGGCGGTAATGGCGTCGTCCGGTGGCGTCATGAGAAATCCGCGCCGAAGGGCGGGCCGTCCGGCGGCAACGGCGGCCGGGGCGGCAGTGTGTATTTGGAAGCCGTGTCGGATCTTACCGCGCTTGCGCGATTTCGTGGTCATAAGGAGTTCCGCGCGAAGCACGGCGATGATGGCAAGGAATCGCGCAAACAGGGTGGTGACGGCGATGACCTCGTGTTGAACGTGCCGGTCGGTTCGTACGTGCAGAATAAGAGCACCGGCAAGGTGTTCGATTTCACGAAACCAGGCCAACGCGAGCTTGTGCTGAAAGGCGGCAACGGTGGTCGCGGTAACTATGTGTTCCGCTCGTCGACCAACGTGACGCCGATGCAATCGACCGATGGAAGGATCGGCGAACAAGCGCACTTCACGATCGAACTGCGGCTCGTCGTCGATGTTGGATTGATTGGCCTACCGAACGCGGGCAAGTCGAGCATCCTGAACGAGCTTACGGCGGCACAGGCGCGCATCGGCGCGTACCCGTTCACGACGCTCGAACCTAACCTCGGCATGTTCGATCAGCTCGTGCTCGCCGACATTCCAGGACTTATCGAAGGCGCAGCACAAGGCAAAGGCCTCGGTCATAAGTTCCTACGGCATATCCAGCGGACGCGTGTCATCGCGCATTGCGTGTCGCTCGAGCATCAGGATCTCGACCATGCATACCGTGTCGTCCGTGACGAGCTCGTCGCGTATGGCAGGGGGCTCGACGAGAAACCCGAACTCGTCGTGCTCACGAAGTCGGACCTTACCGATCCTGACGACATTACGCGCGCCGTCCAGCTGTTCAGAAAAAATGGGCATATGCCGTGCGTCGTTTCGATCCATAACCATGACAGCATCATGGCGCTCGGACGGGCGTTCCAGAAACTCGCCGCGCCGAATGACTGAACGTGGGCGGTGTAGTATACTGGTAAAGGTATACGTCTTTTATCGTTAGCAACCAACCCATGGCCGACCATCGCAACGTCATCATTATCGGATCAGGACCCGCCGGGCTCACTGCCGCGGTCTATATCGGTCGTGCTGGCCTTTCGCCGCTTGTCATCGCCGGTGCGACGTGGGGCGGACAACTCATGCTCACGACCGAGGTCGATAACTTTCCGGGGTTCTCGAAGGGCATCACTGGTCCTGAACTCATGGCAGAGATGCGTGCGCAGGCTGAACGGTTCGGTACGTCGATCGTTGATGGGAACGTCACGTCGGTTGATTTTTCGAAGCAACCGTTCACCGTCCGCACGGACGATGCGGCGTATACCGCGGATTGTGTGATCGTGGCGACGGGCGCTTCGGCGCTTTGGCTCGGCCTCGAATCCGAGCAACGTTTGCGTGGGAAAGGCGTGTCAGCGTGCGCGACCTGCGACGGGTTCTTCTTTAAGGACAAGGACATTGCGGTGGTGGGCGGTGGTGATGCCGCGATGGAAGAGGCGACGTTCCTCACAAAATTTGCAAAATCGGTGACGGTCCTCGTGCGGAAGGACGTCGTGAAGGCGAGTGAAGCAATGCTGGTGCGTGCGAAGGCCGATCCAAAGATCACATTCAAGTTCAACAGCTCGGTCACCGAGGTGTTGGGCGAAACGAGTGTCAGTGGACTGAAGGTTCATGACGCTGTTTCAGGAGCTGATGAAACATTATCGGTGCAAGGCCTTTTTATCGCCGTCGGCCATAAACCCGACACGGACATTTTCAGAGGGCACCTTGATCTTGATGTGAAGGGATATTTGAAGGTTACGAACGTCACGAACACGAGCGTATCGGGCGTATTCGCGTGCGGCGACGTTCAGGATTTCCGCTACCGACAGGCGATCACCGCGGCAGGGTCTGGTTGCATGGCCGCGATCGACGCGGAAAAGTACCTGCATGGCCTCGCGAAGCACTAATCCGTGGATGCAGCGGCCAGGAGTCTTGTTCGGCGTCTGCGTGCTTTTTGTGTGTATCGTCGTCGTGGTGGCGTGGCCCCGACATCATCGGATCGCTGATACCGCCAACCTCAATAGCGTGAGCAACGACAATACCACGACGCTCACGAACGCGGTCTCGGCCGCGAGCAGTATCGATGACGAGGTGCCGAACGCATCGCTCCCTGACCTTACGGGCAACGCAGTATCGATCGCAGCGGAAAGCGACCACGCGCTCACGGTGGTGGCGTTATGGAACACGCGGTGCACGAGCTGCATCGCCGAGGTCGTGGCGATGAATCCGCTCGTCAAGAAGTACGCGAACCGCATTACGTTCATCGCGCTCGATCGGGGCGACGCACCGTCAGTGGCACAGACGGCCGCGACTGACAAGGCGTTCGCAAGCCAAGTGCTCATCGACGAGACCGGCGGTCAGGCGGTCATCACCGGGGATGCGGGAACACCGACGTTCTATCTTGTGCGTAACCACACGATCGACGGAGTCGGCATCGGGCCGCTCACGACCGATCAGATCGAGACGAAGATCACGCAAGTTCTCGCGGTCGAGTAGTGTTTTTCCACATCGATAATCATGGTACACTGCGCTCATGGCGCAGGCGTTGACGGTGACACAATTCGTCGAATCCATCAGGGCGTTGTTCCGTGAGACGTTCTCAGCGGTTACCGTGCAAGGCGAGGTGACCGGTTATCGGACCGCGCGTAACGGTACGTTGGTCTATTTTGAGATCAAGGACGAGGCGTCGCGTGTGCTATGTTTTGCGCTTTCGCACGAGGTCAAGGTGGCGTTGATGGACGGCATGGAGGTGCAGGTCACGGGATCACCGTCGCTCTTCAAGGGGAACGGCGGATTCCACATTCGGGTGATCGAGATCCAGCTGGTCGGCGAAGGTGCGCTCCGTAAGCAGTTCGAGCTGACGAAGAAACGACTTGAAACGGAAGGGCTATTCCGGCCTGAACGAAAGCGGCCGCTACCGACGTTCCCCGATGTCATCGGTATTGTGACCTCGCCGGATGCTGCAGCACTTACCGACGTGTTGAGAATACTGAGAAACCGCTGGCCGTTGGTATCGGTGAAATTGGCAGGGGTAGCGGTCCAGGGGCCAGGCGCGGTGCGGCAGATCGTACGCGCAATAAATCAGTTCTCAGCAACACGATCGGTCGATGTGGTCATTTTGACGCGTGGCGGCGGCTCGCTCGAAGACCTGCAGGCCTTTAATGACGAATCGGTCGCGCGGGCAATCTTCGGGAGTAGTATGCCGGTCGTCGTAGGCGTCGGCCATGAGCGCGACGTGACCATCGCCGATTTCGTTGCGGACGTGCGCGCCTCGACGCCTTCGAACGCCGCTGAACGCGTGGTGCCCGACGTCACCGACGTGCTTCGTCGCGTCGACGGCGCCGCGATGCGTATGGTACGCGCGGTTGCGGGCTCGATCGCACACCAGGAAGCGTCGGTCGGCGACGCGGCATTACGATTGCGAGGTTCGTTCAGCGCGCGTACCGAGATCATCCGATCGCTCATACAGCGACTACCGCTCATGCTCCGAACGTTTTCCCAACGTTTGGCACATACCGAAGTCGGCGTGGTGCACCATCTGCAGACCGTGAGCGGTCACATGATGCAGCGCATAGAAAATGATAATTCTGAGGTGTCTGCCGCCGCATCGCTCTTGCAGTCGTTGTCGCCGCTCGCTATTCTGGAACGAGGGTACAGCATCACGACAAGTAATATCGGAAAAATAATTCATCGTAGTTCGCAACTTTCCCGTGGCGATCGGATCTCGACCCGCTTCGGGAAGGGAAGTGCTCAATCAGAAATAACGGAGGTACCATGAACCAACCAAAAGTGATGAAAAAGCAGCCGACGTTCGCGGAGGCATATGAGCAACTTGAGCGAATCACCGAGGAGCTCGAGAGCGATACCATAGATCTCGACGCCGCTATCGAGAAGTTCGAACGAGGACTTGAATTGGCGCAGCTTTTGAAAACGAAGCTGAAATCGGCCGAGCAGCGCGTAGAGAAGATTCGCGAGAAATTCGACGCAATCGAGCCTCCGATGGACGCGGAAAAGGTTTAACCATTGGTATTCTGAACCCGATAGTACCGTGCCATTCCATGGATGGCGTAGGTGAAATATGGTAGTATATGGACGTACTCTTAAGGCACCACCTATGGCTCTAACTGTAGAACAGATACATCGTCTCGCCGTTGATGCGGGGATTAAGGGCGATCTTCGTGGCGTTCCAGCCGTCAAACGGCACTTGGTCCGTGAAAAAGCGAGATTCGAAAAATTGCCCAAGGAAGAGAAGGCGCAGTTCGACATGGAGTCGCTCTGGAACCCGTACTCCGATACGCGCGTCTACTGCGGTGATCCGAAGAAGGTCGTGAAGCGCGTCGCGGTCGGCATCGATGTCGGAACGTCGGAGTTGCTGCTCGCGCACGAACTCTCGAAAAAGGATCCGATCGATCTTGTCATCGCGCATCATCCTATGGGATCAGGTCTCGCGGGTTTACATGAGGTGATGAACCTCCAGGCCGAGGTATTGGCGAAGTATGGCGTGCCAATCAACGTCGCACAGGGATTGTTGCATCTCCGTATCGACGAAGTAAGCCGACGGTTCTCGCCGATCAACCACCAGCGCGAGATCGACGCGGCGAAATTGTTGCATATTCCGCTCATGTCGGCGCATACCGCAACCGATAACCTCGTCGCGACGTTCCTTGAGAAGCTTATCGCGCGCAATAAGGCGAAGCTCGAACTCGTCGGTGACGTACTGAAATTGCTTGGCACCATCCCGGAGTACAAGGAAGCCGCATCGCAGAAAGCAGGACCGCGACTCTTCGCGGGACGGCCGGACCGTTTTATCGGCAAGATCGCGTTGACCGAACTCACCGGCGGTACCGAAGGTTCGGCAGAGGTGTACCATCGTCTCGCACAGGCAGGCATCGGCACGGTCATCGGCATGCATATGTCCGAGGAACATAAGAAGCAGGCCGATGAGGCGCACATCAACGCAATCATCGCGGGCCACATGTCCTCCGACTCTATCGGTATGAACCTGTTCATCGACATGCTTGAACGTCGAGGCATCAAGGTGACGCCATTCGGTGGGTTTCATCGCGTGCGCCGAGCCCAGTAGCGCCCAACTATGACCCCTCGCGCCGCGTCAATCGTCGTTATCTCCTTGGCTATAGTGCTGTTGGTCGGTGGTGGGGCATACCTGTTGTTCGGAAGGAACCACTCTGGAAATGAAACAAATGGAAGTGTGGCTTCGCAGTCGACGACGAGCACGTTATCAAAGCAGGACCAGGACATCCTTTCGCTGAACAACATAACGAGGACGAAGCCGCTGGACAAGCGCACCGTGCTCATGGGAAATTCGTTGATCGGCGTACCGACAGACGCGCTTTCGTCGCGCATCGGCAATGATTTGAAGTTGCCAGTAACGGTGGACTTCAACGCGTCGATGACGTCCACGGATGCCGTAAGCGCGGTGTTGGCACTTTTTAAGAATCCACCACAGTATCTCGTGTTGGATGTCGGCCGCTATGATGCTGAACATAGCATCGATAGAAGTATCACCATTGCTAACATCGATTTGATCGCGACGAAGGCGGTCGATCTTGGTGTAAAGATCGTGGTAGTAGGTGGAATTAGTTCCGATGGGGACGTATACTTTGCGTCACCGGTCGAGATGGCACTCGGATCGTCCGTACCGTTCGTCGATGC
>CAINXF010000057.1 GCA_903854795.1 Candidatus Kerfeldbacteria bacterium | reverse complement strand
CGGGCCTGCTCAAGAAAGGTGAGATTTTGGTCACCGGTATGACGCGGCCCGAGTTCCTTCCAGCCGTAAAGCGCGCGTCGGCGATCATTACTGACGCGGGTGGGTTCTTGAGCCACGCCGCGATCACCGCACGGGAAATGAAGATCCCGTGCATTGTCGGGACGCATAACGCAACGAAGGTCCTGAAGACCGGCGACATCGTCGAGGTTGATGCGGGTAAGGGGATTGTGAAAAAATTATAGGCCTTCGTATTGGCGAAGTGCAGTGGGCGCGTCGCCGTGTTTCCACTCTGTCACCCTGAACTTGTTTCAGGGTCTCCTTTGCCATAATTGAGATGCCAAAACAAGTTCGGCATGACGTATAGGAACACGGCGGCGGGACGTACCGTCGTTTGACGTAACGTAACAATTCAAGCAGAATACCTTTATATGAAGCAGTCGCAACTGTTCACCAAAACGAAGAAGGAGACGCCGAAGGACGAGACCGCGAAAAGCGCACAGTTGTTGCTCCGCGCGGGGTTCGTGCATAAGGAGCTTGCCGGCGTGTATTCGTTCCTGCCGCTCGGACTCCGCGTCATGAACCGCATCGTCGGCATCATCCGTGAGGAGATCAACGCGCTCGGCGGCGTCGAGCTGGAGATGTCGTCCCTTCAGGACCCGAACATATGGAAGACGACGGACCGCTGGAGCGACGCTGCGATCGACGTGTGGTTCAAGACGAAGTTGAAGAGCGACGCCGAGGTCGGCCTCGCGCTCACGCACGAGGATCCGATGACGAACATGTTGCGCGACTATGTGTCCTCGTACCGCGATCTGCCGCGCTTTATCTACCAGTTCAAGACGAAGTACCGCAACGAGTTACGCGCGAAGAGCGGGCTGCTGCGTACGCGCGAGTTCCTTATGAAGGACCTGTACTCGTTCACCACAACGAAAGAAGGACTTGAGACGTTCTATGAGAAGGCTGCAACCACGTACGCAACGATATTCAAGCGCGTCGGTATCGGCGACCGGACGTACCGCACGTTCGCCTCGGGGGGCTCGTTCTCAAAGTTCTCCGATGAGTTCCAGACGCTCTGTCCGGCTGGCGAGGACACGATCTACCTCGCGAAGGACAAGTCGATGGCCATCAATAAGGAAGTGTTCAACGACGAAGTGCTCGGCATGTTCAAGAGGTCGAAGGACGAGTTCGAGGAACAGCGCGGGATCGAGGTCGGTAACATCTTCAAGCTCGGCACGCGCTACTCCGAACCGCTCGGTCTCATGTTCACCGACGAGCAGGGGAAACAGCAACCGGTCATCATGGGTTCCTACGGTATCGGCATCGGCCGCCTGCTCGCGACGATCGTCGAGATGTTCGCGGACGACAAGGGCTTAGTCTGGCCCGCCGCGGTCGCACCGTTCGACGTCCACGTCGTCGAGCTCAATCCGAAGAAGGACGCAGCGATCTCGACCGAGGCGAATAACCTCGTGCGACAGTTGGAAACCTCAGGAAAAGAGGTGTTACACGACGACCGCGATGTCTCGGCCGGGGAAAAATTCGCGGATAGCGACTTGATCGGTATTCCTGTGCGCATGGTCGTGAGCGAGCGGACCATGAAGGCGGGAGCGCCTGAAACTAAAAATAGAACCGAGGCCTAGACGACGTTTGGTAACAATGATAGTTAATACGCACGGGTAATCATATGAGAAACAATAACGGGGCGGTGGGCGGCGGGGTCTACGGGCTGGCGTTCATCGGCGCGCTCGTGTACTTCCTCCAGCACGCGACGTCGTTCTGGAACGGCGTGCTCGGCGTGTTGAAAGCCATGGTCTGGCCGGCGCTCGTGGTCTACCACTTGCTCGGACATCTGGGAATGTAGTTCAACTTTTTTCATAACGAAGGGAATCACATGGATACGCAACAGATAGACACGGGTAAGGCGATCGGCTACGGCTGGACCTCGGTCAAGAAGGATTTCTGGTACTTCGTCGGTATCGCGCTGATCGTCTTCATCATCGAAAGCGTCGGCAACGGAAGACATCCATCGACGACGCGAAGTCTGATCGCGCTGTTGCTTTCCACGTGGATGACCTGCGGCTATTTCACACTCATGCTGAGCTACCACCGCGGTCAGAAGCTGCCATTGAGTACGATCTTCACGAGCGTGAAGCAGTACTGGAACGTCCTCGGCGCGTCAATCCTCCTCGGGATTATCATCGGTGTCGGTATCATGTTCCTGATCGTGCCGGGCATATTCCTCGCGCTCATGTATCAGTTCACGATCCCGCTCATCATCGATAAGAACCTCGGGATCATCGACGCGATGAAGCGGAGTGCGGCGCTCGCGAAGGGCAGGAAGCTGTCGCTCCTCGGGTTCGACGTCGCCCTGCTCGGTATCGTCATCCTCGGCGCGATCTGCCTGGGCGTCGGTCTTCTGGTCGCCATGCCGGTCGCCCTGCTGGCGAGCATCTTCGTCTACCGAACGCTCGAGCCGATAAAGAACGAATAGCATCGGCGCGCGGGTCATTACATGACCTCGATCTGGTACGTCATCGCCGCGGCCGCGCTCACGGTCATCGTGCTGCGGCGCGACCTTCGGCGTCAGATGTTGGTCGCTATGCCATTCTATCAGGGAGGTTGTTGAAGAAACGTGCATTTTTTAGGCTTTTTTGGTACAATGACTGCATGAAAGAATATATGTTCCGCATCCTGAACGATGCCGAACACGACCTGAATTGGCCTGCCGGCAAGCGCAGTCAGTTCCTGAAGGCGATCGAAGACTATATCGGTCGTTTGAAGCAGTCCGGCAACCTCATCGCCTCACAGCCTATGGCCCGCGAGGGCATCATGCTGTCAGGCAGACAGGGTTCGTGGACGACGGAACCGCTCGCCTCGACCGGGAACGTGCAGGTCGGTTACTACCACGTGAAGGCGAACAACCTCGACGAGGCGGTCGAGCTCGCGAAGCAGAACCCCGAATTCTCGTTCTTCGGTTCAGCGAGCATCGAGATCCGTGAGATACGGACCGAGGAAGAAGATTCAGGATTCATGTATCCTCATCAGTGAAGATTAATCTGCCGAAGCTTCAGCGCAGGCAGGGGTTCGCGTATTCCACGTAGGACCGGTGTAGTCTCATAATTCGATCCGTTGGAAAAGGTGGCGATCAATCAATCGCCATGCGTTCCTATTACGTCTACATCCTCGCCAGCCAAAGAAACGGCACGCTCTACATCGGCGTGACGAATGATCTCATTCGTCGAGTATACGAACATAAACATGGTGTTGTTGATGGATTTACGAAAAAGTACGGCGTGCATCGGCTGGTGTACGTTGAGGAGACTAATGATATTGGCGCTGCAATCGAACGGGAAAAACAATTGAAATGGTGGAAAAGAAAATGGAAACTCCAGCTGATCGTACGTATGAATCCCAATTGGGACGATTTGTTCGGGTAAACTGGATGCCGGGTCAAGCCCGGCATGACAACATAAAAAAGTATTGTCACTCCAGCGAATGCTGGAGTCCAGTTTCAGCGCCTAGGATTCTGGATGCCCGCCGGAGTTTACCCCGGACAGCGTTCTGGGGTTGGCATGACAATACAAAGACGGAAGCGTGGTTTTTCTGCTATACTTCGCCATATGCCAGTCGAGACACAGGAATCCGAACCGACGACGCTCTTCAGCGAACAGCAGTTCATCCTCCAGCAGCGGCTCCAGGAACCGCTCAGCAGGGACGCAGAGGTGATAAAACGCGGCAGACGCAAGTTGACCTGCATGGACGAGGGCACGCCCGACGGCGAGGTCCGTATTGCCGGCGCAGGCATCACCGACCCGAAGGGATTTGACCATGCGGTCGAAATGATGCGCGAAGCAGGCGTCGACATGGTCACGAGCCATGACGATTGTGGCGCGTGCATGGAAGCCGCGAAACAGAAGTTCGGCGACGGCGCGACGAAGGAGCAGGCGGACGAACTGGGAAAGCAGTGGGCGAAGGACATGGCCGCCGCGCTCGACGTCCCGTACGAACACATTGAGAACCTCGATCGGGGCGAGGAGCACGAAGCCGTCTGCGTGTACATCAACATGGAAGAGGGCGAAGGGCTTCGGTTCGACCTCGACAAGACGCATTTTCCGAAAGGGTTCACGGTCACCGACCTACCGAACGATCCCTCGCTCACTGCCGAGCAGGCCGCGTTCGCCGCGCGCCTCGCCCTCGAGCGCGGCGCGTACAAGGACCAGTTCTCCGAGGACGCGAAGTTCTCGGTCGTGTTGGTCGGCGGGAAGGAAGGGGAACATCGCCACGCGGTCATCGAAGCGCTCCGCCACGCCCTGAAGGACCTCGGGCCGAGGGTACAGATTGAGAGCATGCGGATCGAGTAACAACGGCACGGCTTTTGTTCATCCGCTCCGAACAGCCGGATTTTTTGTCCTTGACGATTCGGACAAACCGGCGTAAAGCATAGCCAGCGTTGCACCCATGTGAAGTCTTACAGAGGAGGGGACGCCATGTCGTTCATTGTTGCAACCGGAAGCGGAGTCGTTCTCGGTATCATCCTACTGACCGCCATGATGTTCATCGCGGCGCTCGGGAACGTGTTCAGCCTGCCGAGCCGGATCCGGCACGATGGCTGGCTGTCGGCGATCTTCGGGTGGTTGTTCGGGATCATCATCCTGGGGGCGATCCTCGCGCTCGGGGTGAAGTACCTGATGTTCGCCCAGACGGTCCCGGGTCACTGGTACTGCTGGATCGGCGGTATCGCGGGGTTCATCGCCGGCATGGCAGTCACGCTGAGCGTGATGAGCCGCATGGGCATCCAGCTGCCCGTGCCGAAGTCGGACGACTACTAGGTCCGCTCAATCGCTCATCGTTTCTGCGCTCAGCAGCACCTGAGCACGACCGGCGAGGTATATACAGCTTCGCCGGTTTTGGATTTGGCTATTGACGTCTTAAAAGAACTAACTTAAAATTGATTGAGACAAATATCGGTGGCAAATAGCCGCCGCTTTATGTATCAACAGCAAGTTGGTATACTTTAGTCATGGTTAAAGTTTTGTTAATTCCGCTGATGGTAGTATGAAATTAAAACTAAATGAACAACTTGCGACTAATTACAAAAGTCGATCGCAAAAAGATCGTGTTTTAACTGAACAATGGGTTGATAACTCTATTTTTTGTCCAAATTGTGGTCATTTAGAAATAGATAAATTTCCTAACAACAGGCCAGTTGCTGATTTTTACTGTTCGAATTGTCGGGAAGAATATGAGTTAAAAAGCAAACAAAGCGCAATCTGTTCAAAAATTGTGGACGGCGCATATCATACGATGATCGAACGACTTGCAAGTTGTAGCAATCCGAATTTTTTTCTATTGAACTATAGCTTATCAGATTTTGAGATAACGAATTTTTTTGTCATCCCAAAACATTTTATTGTGCCAAATCTTATTGAAAAGAGAGAACCTCTGGCAAAAACCGCGCGTCGCGCTGGATGGATTGGTTGCAATATTCTTATACAAAACATTCCTCAAGCCGGAAAGATATACTTTATTAAAAATGGATTTACGCGATCAAAAGAATTGGTACTTGCCGAATGGAAAAGAACGCTCTTTTTACGGGATGAACGCGAGATTACCACAAAGGGGTGGCTACTTGATGTCATGCGAGTCATTGAAAAACTTGGTAAACGCGAATTTGCACTAGTCGACATATATTCCTTTGAATCTGAGTTTAGTAAGTTGCATCCAGAAAATATGCATATTAAAGAAAAAATACGTCAACAATTACAAATTTTACGCGATAAGGGTTTTCTTAATTCCACCGTTCGTGGACTTTATGAGGTTAGATAAGTAAGGACTGTAAAATAATAATTCTAAATGGCAGTCATCTACGGTCACGACAGCGACTATATAAAAGAAAAGCGCACAAAATTTTTACGCTTAGCAATTATATTTATTATTTTTTTACTCGCGTCAATTTTTATTTTTTACTGGTTAATTCATAAACTTTGGTTACTATCTCCGATTACCCTTATCTTTATATGGCCTTTTGCGACCGAATTTTTGAAAAGCGATTACAAAGAGGGAACATCAACCTTCAAACTATTATTTCGCAAGTTTCGGTATACGAACCAAGGACTATTAGGCGAAAAGGAAATCCGCAACACACTTGCTACGCTACCGAATTCATATAGCGTTTTCCGAGGACTAAGGCCAAACCGTAAAAATGATATTGATTTTATTGTAATCGGACCAAATGGAGTTTTTGCAATTGAAGCAAAGAGTTCAAAAGGATTTGTCACATTCGGCCGTAATAACCATTGGCAACAAATGCTTCAACAGACACGACGTGAAACCTTTGAGTTGCACGACTATCTTCAAAATGGGTGGGGCATTAAGATTTTTGTGGTTGGTATTCTCGTTTTTACAAACAATAATACAACAATCAAAAAAAACGATTTACAGATTAATAATATATTCGTAATTAAACCACCAGAGCTTGTCCCACTCATTACTTCTCATCGCGGTACAAATCCTCAAAAAGCTATGATAGAAAATTATCTCAAACTCATCATTAACGCTGGAGCTTAATTATGAAAGACTTCTACCAAATCTCGCTCAAGCTGTTTCTCAAGAACACAAAAGGACAAACACTTATCCTCGGCGCGGGAACGACGGGGAGTTATGCGGGATATTTCGACCTGCCTGGCGGGCGCGTCGACGATTCGGAATTTAATGCGCCGTTCATCGATATCGTAAAGCGCGAGCTGAAGGAAGAATGCGGATTAACCGATGTGACGATCGACCCGACGCCGGTCGCGCTCGGCCGTCATCTTGTCCCTGCCGTACAGGAAGGGCTCGACCATGACGTGCGCGTGCTGT
>CAINXF010000056.1 GCA_903854795.1 Candidatus Kerfeldbacteria bacterium | reverse complement strand
TGAACAGCGCCGCCACCTTCGCGCGATCATAATGCTTGCGCGCCGCATCGTCCAACACGAATGTCATCGGAACGTCACGGACGATCGTCGCGAGATGCTTTGACAGGAACGCGTTCTCCTTTCCCTGCGTTAACTTTTCTCGCACGCTCGCTGAAACGTCCTGGATCATCGGGGATTCTTTTTCCAACGCGTCGTACAACTTCTCGATCGTGTCGAAGGACTGCAGAAGTTCTGCCGCGGTCTTTTCTCCGATACCCTTCACGCCCGGGATGTTATCGGACACGTCGCCGCGGAGTGCCTTGTAGTCGATCATCTGTTCGGGGGTGATGCCGTACCGTTCCTTCACCGCGTCGGCATCGTACGTCGTCGTCTCGCCGAGTCCTTTCTTCATCGTGTACACGGTCGTATCCATGTCGACGAGCTGCAGCGTGTCCATATCACCCGTCACGATGACCTTCGCGATACCTTTCGCTTCTTTTGTGATGGTGCCGATAAGGTCATCGGCCTCAAAGCCGACCTTCTCGAACACGGGAATGTTAAAACTTTCGACGAGCTGCTTCACGAGCGGAATCTGGTCGTAGAGCTCCTGCGGCGCCTTCACGCGCGTCGCCTTGTACTCGACGTACTCCTCATGGCGGAAGGTCTTCTCCTTACGGTCGAAACAGACGACGACGTGCGTCGGCTTCAGCTCCTTGAACATCCGTAACAGCACCGTCGTGAAACCGTACACCGCGTTCACGAGCGTGCCGTCCTTCTTCGTCAATGGCGGCAGCGCGTGGAAGCTCCGATGGATGAGCGCGTTTCCGTCGATGATCACGAGTTTTTTCTTGCGTGGTGCCATGCGGGTATATTGTACCATCATTGCCCCGGAACGACGATTTTCCGTTGTTATTTGACGGTTTGGCGCCCTCGGGATAGGATGCCACCGAAACACACAGCAACATCGTTCGTCGACATCTCTCCTTTTCGGAGATCATCAACACTCCAGCCATGTGCCGGACGGTGTTCGGTACGAGAAAGAAGGGTATATGGACGGCTCGCGTAGCCACTTTAAGATGATGGTCGTGAGCGGCAATGGCAACCGCAAACTCGCAGACGAGACTTCGACAAAGCTCGGGCTCGAGCTGGCCAATGCAACCGTCGGGAGATTCGAGGATGACGAGGTCGAGGTCGAGTTCGGCGAGAACATGCGTGGGGCCGACCTCTTCTGCCTGAATCCGACAACTGCACCTGCGGAGAACATCATCGAGCTCGCGCTCATGGCTGATGCGGCGCACTCGTCGAAAGGGCGTACCACTGCCGTCATTCCGTGCTTTGGCTACCAGTGCCAAGAACGGAAGACGAAGCCGCGGACCCCGATCTCGGCGAAGGTCATGGCAAGGTTCCTGAGCATCGTCGGGTTCGACAGGATCGTGCTGTTCGAGCCGCACACCGATGCGATGGAGGGCTTCTTCCATGACGTACGCGTCGAGAAAGCGTACGCCACGCCGATCGTGATCGAGTACCTCATGAAACAGCTGATGCCGATGACGGCCGAGAATCTCGTCATCGCGCCGGCTGACATGGGTGGCGGGAAGAAGTCCGAAGCGTACCTGACCAGGTTGCATCGGCTCGGGTACACCGACATCGAGCTCGCGGGCTCGCACAAGATCAGGAACCGCGACGGTTCGATCACCATCAAGCTCATCGGCGACTTCGAAGGACGACACATCGTCACGATCGAGGACATGATTCGCTCGGGCAGCACGGCGATCACCCATGCCCGTGCGGTCAGGGAACGCGGTGCGCTGTCCTACACGCTCATCGGGTTCCATCCGGTCCTCACGTCGGTCAAGCGTTGCGAAGAACTCGCAACGTGCGACGCAATCGACCGGATTGTCGTCCTCGACACACTCCCGATCTCCGATGAGAAGCTCGCGGCTCTCGGTTCCAAGCTGACCGTGCTCACCGTGAGTACGCTCTTCGCGAAGATCATCAAGGCCCTCCACTACGACGAGAGCATCAGCAAGTTCCTCGACTACGAGGGCTACACGGCGAAAGACTAGCCGAAAGGAGATATATTACACGGGAGCGCGAACTGCAGTTGCAGTTCGCGCTCTCCCCACCCCACTGCTCACGTCGTGGGTACGTTTTGTTTCCGCCACATGCCGAATCCGACGCCGAGCAATACACCTCCTGCAACCAGCGCGTACATCCACCACGATGGCTTGCGTACGGTCGGCACGATCACGACATCCCCGGTCGGGGCAACCGCGGGCACCTCGATACGGATATCATCCTTGATCCGGGGCAATATCCTGATCCCGCTCGAGGTCATGCTCACGATCCCGCCCACGGTCACCGTATCGCCGACATGCAACGCCGGCTTTGTGAAACCAGTGGTGGTCTTGATATAGACAGACGCTTCGCCGGTCCCGTCATCAATCGTGAACCGTCCGCCGCTCAAACTCGTGATGCCGCCGGACACTTTCACTAACACACCGATCAGGTCGCTATCGATCGCCGACGCCTGCGTGGCGACCGGCGTCAGCTGACGTGGCGCACCAGTCGCGACAATACTACTCTTGTCCGTCACTCGCACATACGCCTCGCCGCTCTGCGTCCGCCGTTCACCGCTCACCTTCACGGCATCACCGATGTTCAATTTCGGGACGGTCACGGTCGAACGTACTGTTATGCCCGTACTTCCATCGGAAAGATAGAACATGTTCTGACCCAACGTTCCGGGCACAGAACACACCCATCCTTTTAGTTCGACGGTCGTTCCCGAGGACGCGTCTTTCGTGTCCGCTATCGTCGTTACCACGGCAGCACCCGCGACCTTTGCGTTCACAGCGCTATTCGTCTTCTTCGTACTCGCCGTTACCAGTGCCGGCTTGATTATTACGTTCTTCTCCTCGATGTCAGAAAATCCTTCGAGATCTTTGACTGTAAGTCGGACCAAAAACGTACCATCTTTTGTGAACGCATGATTTACGATGACGTCCTTGCTAGTCACACCGTCACCAAAATCCCATGCGTACGTCAATACGTCGCCATCCTGGTCTTCGGAATCTGCCGCAGTACAGTCAACTTTTTCGTTCACACGTTTTCGCGACGCGCAGGTGAACGCCGCCTTCGGCGCATGGTTTAACTTTTTTATGACGTTCGCGGCACCAGGCGTCGGCGTGATGGTCCACGCCCATACGTCCCCATCGCGCGCGTACGACGATCCTTTGTCGGCGGCTCCATAGGTAACCTCATCCGCGACGGTACCGTCAAGACGTTTCAACGTGATGACGTCACCATCGTTGTTCAACACGATCTTGCTTGTGGCGCGGTCGATGACAAGGGACGAACTGCGCGTGACCACGGTTCCCTTCGGGAACACATATACCGTCCCGCCTTTGTCGATGAGCGTCCAATCAGAGATATCGACGTCGGCATCGGGTGCGATCAATTCAACATACTCACTTTGCGCCGTCGATGGATTCGGCAGGAGTTCAGATATGACCACAGTACCCGATGATACGAAGCCTGGCGTTGCGGACGGCGCGCTCACGACGACCGGCATCACGGTCACCGTAATGACGAACGAAACTACTGAAGCAGAGGTCCCGTCAGACACCGTGAGCGAACCGTGGAATGTGCCAGCTACGGAATACGCATGGACCGGCGCGACCACATCGCTCGTGACACCATCGCCGAAATCCCATGAGTACACCATCGCACTCCCATCAGGATCGATCGCATCGGTCGCATCGAAAGTCACCTGACTTCCGATTGTCACCGTCTGATCGGGAATCGCGGCCACCGTCGGCGGCACATTATCGTTTGAGGCGCCTGGCGTTCCCAACGGGATCGATCCGACCTTGAAACCGATCGCGGTCGTCGACGTGTGCCACGATTCCAACTTCGTGCCGTCGCCAGGGACACCGTTCCGCGCCATCGATGCATACGTCTTTCCAGATTCGTACTTTCCTGCGAGCGGCGTGCCGACACCGTCGTCGGCGACATCCATGACGCTGCCGGCCGCATCATACAACTTTATCTGCAGACCGGAATTCAACAGCGACACATGCGAGTCGACCAGATTTGGGGTGACCTCAAGCTGCGTACTCGCACTCCCGTGCGCGAAATGTGCGATCAAAAAAAGACCGTTCGGCGGGATGACTAATCCATCTGGAACGGTCAGCATCGCGACCTCCTGGCCACTCGAACGCTTGGTGAGTTTCCACTCCGACAACGACACCGGCTCGGACGTCATGTTTTTTAACTCTATCCACTCGTCCGATGACGATGCGGACGACCCCATCCACATGAGCTCATTGATCACCACTGACGGACCGTCAAGTGCCTTCGATGGTTCCACAAAGACTACACAACAAACCAACGCCACAATCAGCGCCATCATGATGCGTGAATAACACATAACCGGTGACCTTTCCGCCACCGATGTCCACTTCGAGGATAGCACTACTAATTACCCAGTCAAGAGTAATGTTACAACAAGTGACGTGTAATGAACTTACGATGTACTGGCATTGTTTTCGCAGGAAGATTTTGTGCTGAAATGAACTTCAACCTGGAAGTTTCTTTGAACTTCCCTACTGGCTCACACAGTACATACAAAGAGAGGGCCCTGCCATACGGATGCTCTGTCGCGGCCCATTTATAAGCGTCTAAAATCTTCACTATGCGAACATCAAAACCTAATTCACGCCTTGCAATACGGGAACATGATTGTTGTATCGTCTCATCGCGTAGGTTATATCCACCAGGAATATGCCAATATGACTTACGGAAAATACCCTCATACGGCGCTAAAAGTATTTCTTTTTGACCTCCACGTTTTCTGACAATCACAAGTTCTGCCGCCCACATCGACACCACGCCATGAAGTGCGTAAAAAACGTTCTCAGGGAGCCAGGTATCACCACCGATTTTTTTCAGAAGCCTCGTGAGCTCCTTAGATTCGCGTTCAGTGAGGCTCATGGTTATTTCAGAACGGCGCGTGGTACACATCGGAGCTCGCACCATCCGTGAAGGTCCGCGAGAAATCGGTTCTGATCTGGTTCGGCAGCGTCATGCAGGTCCCGGTCGGCTCTGAGTTCACGGGACACTGCGCCTTGATCGAACCATCGGCCGCGTAGTACGAGGTCGACGTGCCGTCGTACAAAAGATAGTACCGCTCGTGGTCCGCGGTCCCGACGCCGGAGCTCACGATCATGACGTTCGCGTC
>CAINXF010000055.1 GCA_903854795.1 Candidatus Kerfeldbacteria bacterium | reverse complement strand
GCCGTCGATGGTCAACAGAAGGCCGTAGCCTGAGGCGATATAGAGGGTATCGGGCTTGTTCGGTAGCGTCGCCAACGTAGAGATGTTAGTCGCGTTCGGAAATTTCACCAAGGTCGATTTGAGCGACAACCAAGTTGTTGCGCCGTCGACCGATTTGTACAGTCCCTTGTTCTGGGTGAGTATGAACATGATGTTATTACTCGTCGGGGCGAACAGCATGGTCTTGATAGAATCCGTAACGTCGAGCGTAGCGTACAGCTGCCAAGTATTGCCGAAATCCTTGCTTAACAATATCTCTCCCCTATTGGTGCCTGCGTAGAGCGTCGAGGAAACAGTCGGATTGACCGCGAGCACGGTGAACGCGCGATCAGGTTTCGATTCGATGTAAATGACGGTCCAGTGTGCACCTTGGTCGGTGCTTTTGTAGATGGTGCCGTTGGTCGCGGCGTAGAGAATTGACGTCGCGCTCGGGTCGATGGCGAAGGCGCTATACGAGGTTGAGGGCAAGCCGAGCTTCGACCACTGCGCGCCGCTCTGCTCCGATCGGTAGATGCCGACGTTCGTGCTAATGTACAGCGCGTTGACGTTCGCCGGATCAAAACGGACGAAATTCACGTTTACGCCGTCGATCTTTACGGCTGCACCTTTTACGGTCTTGCCCGCATCAACCGCCTGCTGCCAGGTCGTGCCGGCGTCCTCCGACCGATACATGCCGCCATCAGCGGTCCCCGAGGTTTTGAAACTTATTGAACATCCCGTGCCGACGAAGAGAAGTAGTCCGGCGGCGATGACGAGCGATCGTGATGAAAGATTTTTCATAGTCGTGTCGTTGGGAGATGAAGTGAGAACGATTCGATGTTAAGACGTAGGTTGCCCGAGGTCCGTATTCGGTCCCGCATCTGTTGGAGTTGCTGCGCGAGGAGGACGATGGCGGGTAGTGTCATCGTGCTCGCAACCAGTGTACGAATGGCGTCGGCGCTAGGACCATTGTCGGGCTGGCCCGCGGCGACTTTGAGCATCCGTCGCATGGTCGACTCCCAGCGGTCGAGAACGGCAGCCATTCGTGCCGGCTCCTCTTTATGTGCAGCGATGGTCTCAGCGATACGGATACGCTCATGTGGTACTGCGCTGATGAGCGTGAGCAAGGATTCAGCGTCCTCGATCGCTTGATCGTACGCGCCCTGCTGTGTGGCAAGCCGCATGGCGTACGCAGGTCGTCCGTCGGCAAGCGCGGTGATCTGAAAGGCATGCGCGGCATCGATACCAACCTCGATAAGGTGTTCCTTGATCGTAGCATCCGGCACGAGCGCGCAGTGGAACACCGCACATCGTGAGACAATCGTCTGTGGCACGAGATGCACGCTATTCGTCGTAAGAATGAACACGGTACCGCCGTACGGCTCCTCGAGCGTTTTGAGGAACGCGTTCGATGCCTCCTCGGTCATCCGTTCGACGCGGTCGATGAGCACAACGTGACGAGCGCTCAGTGTGGGACGGCGTTGCAACGAAGCCGTGATGCCACGTATCTGCTCAATGCCGAGGGAATCCTCTTCATCGGTGATCGTGATGAGGTCGGGATGCCGGTGGGCGGAGGATGCGACACAATTCTCGCATTTCTCACACGCGTTCCCCGATAAGGGCCTCGTACAGATCAGCGCTCGTGCGAACGATGTTGCGAGCGTGGTCTTACCGATGCCCGAGGGTCCGCTGATGAGGAAGGCATGGCTATCGGGTCCTGCTGACACCATTCGCTGCAACTGTGCGATGATCGGCGCATTGCCGATAATGCCCCACTGCCCCGTCTTCACGTGCGTCGAATCTATGGCGCCGTGGGCGTCACGCGCGGTGCGGGTTCGCGTACGGGTTGTGATGGTCTTACTTGTCACAATTTTAAGCGTGTTTACCGTACCATAATACGGGCACTATCGCAACCCTCGATCGTCACGTTCGTACGTACGCTATTCGTGTACCATCAATACTGCGAGCGTCTGTCGTGCCGCGGTGTCCCATGAAAACTTCTGCGTTCGCTCGCGCCCAAGGTTGATGAGCTTGTTCCTAAGCGATGGGTCGGTATGAACGGAGTAAATAACGCGTGCGACCGATGCTGCATCGTGCGGGTCGACCATCAATGCTGCGTTGCCACCGACCTCAGGAATCGATCCCCTATCAGACGCGATGACCGGCGTGCCGATTGCGAACGACTCAAGCAGTGGTAGCCCAAACCCTTCAAATTCCGAAAGGAACACCATCGCAGTCGCACCAGCAATGAGAGCGATAGCGGTTTCATTTGGTTGCCAACCAAGCACGTTCACCGATCTTTCGAGATCATGTTCGCGTAAGTACGTTTCCGCCTCTTCCCATCCAAGTCCGGCCTTGCCGATAAGCACGAGTGAAAGCGTAGGAATGAGTTTTTTTGCGGTGTCGAACGCTTCTATGAGCGCAAGGATGTTCTTTTTTTTCTCGAGTCGACCGACGAACACGAGATACGGTGCCGTAACGCCATGTTGCGACAAGGTACGTTCAGTTATTTCAGCCGATGGTCGTCGGTATACAGATGCGTCAAAACCAAGGTACACCACGGATATGTGCGAAGGATCGACGTGGTAATGTTCGATTATATCGCGTTTTGTGAACTCCGAATCGGTGAGCAGATGGCTCGCGTGCGAAGCAGCAAAACGTGCGGACCATCGGTGGTAATCGAGCTCGCTGTTGCTGTAGCGTCCAAAGGTTACGATCCTGACCGCGATATTGAGCAGCATGCCAATGAGTCCCCTGCCCCCAATCTGACGGTTCCCATACAACGCCACGTTCCGTTCAAAGCCGATGTCATGGACCGTGGTAACGGTACGTTTCGGATGGATGATCGGAATGGTGTGTGCTGGAACAAACAGTACATCTGGCGGGTGTACAAGCATCTCCCATGAGAGGCGGAGCTGACTCCACAGCAACCGTGGCGCCCAATTGAGAACGCGTACGGTGACGTGAGGCCCGAGCGACCGCAGTTCCTCGAGCGGTGCGGCGTTTACGTAGAGCACGTAGCGGTGATCACGGTCGATCGACGTAAGATGTCGGATAATCTGAAACGAGTACTGTTCAGTACCCGTTCGTTCGCGGATGTTAGCTCGCGATGCGTCGATGCCGATGATCATGCTACTTGGTCGAAAGGATGCTGCGCTTGTAGGATTCGAGGTTGTCGAGCGCGATGCCAGTACCACGAGCGACACAAAGGAGCGGTTCATCCGCGACGTAGGCGGGTACGCCGGTCGCAGCGGCGAGCAGTTG
>CAINXF010000054.1 GCA_903854795.1 Candidatus Kerfeldbacteria bacterium | reverse complement strand
TCGTTTCATTGTTATTTTTTTGTGATGGTGGTCAGTTCGATCTGCTTACGCGCGAGTGTGAGCGCCCCGAGCGGTGACGCCTTGCCGTCTGCGACGCTGTCGAGCATGTCGGAGAGCGCTTGCGCGGCGGTCGTGGCGCCGGTGCCGTGGTACCAGCTCCGTGCACTGATTGCCTGTTGCGCCTGTGTGCCGATCTCGGGATCGTTCGCCTGTTTCGCAAGGATCGAGTTAAGCGCCCCGACCTTCCGCGTTGCCGCGAGGTAGAGCGAGGCGACGTCAGCCTGCTTCGTCATGTACTGGATGAAGTTCCACGCTTCCTGTGAGTGTGCGCTTCGCTGGAACACGGTGTACACGTGATAGTCGCCGTAGTTGACCTGCATCGGGTTGCCAGCGGCGGTGAACATCGCGTCCTTCCCATCATCCTGAAGGTGGAGCATCGGCGCGATGCCAAGGTTGATTGAACTTTGTGTAGTGATAATATCGCGGTCGTAGTTGTACCCGATGTACATTGCCGTCTTGCCACGCATGAATGCGTCGAGTGACTTCGGTTGGTCGGCATTCCATGAGTACACGGCTTTCGACGGGCTCGCGAAACTCGCGTAATACGTGAGCGCGTTGACACCCAGATTCGTCTCGTCATCAGCCTTCGATTCGTCGATGAGTACCTTGCCGTCGCTGTTCATGTTGACGCCATCCTGAAGCATGAGGAGCGAGATGATGTCGGGGGAGTGGAGCACGTTGCTGCCGCGGCCGATCGCGATCGCGGATTGGAGGAGTTTCCCTTGCTCGTCGGCGATCGAGAGGCGGGGCGCCATCGCCGCTAATTGTGACCAAGTTCGTGGCGGTTCGGCGATGTTGTTGCTTCGGAGGATGTCCTTGTTGTAGTAGAGCACGAGCGTGTCGATCGAGAGGGGAAGGCCGTAGATGTTGCCGTTCCTGACGACGTCATCGCCCACGACGTACGCAAAATCGCTCTGGAGCTTCGATACGGTGACCGACGGGATCGCCGTCTTCGCGATCGTAGTCTCAGACCTGAACAACACCTTCTTCGTGGTGTACGTGTAGACGTTAGTGGTTTTTGGCATCGGCGAGATGAAATCGTTGGCAAACTGGCCGAGCCACGACGCCGGGAGTTCGAAGATGTCAGGGCCTTTACCGCGCGCCCATGCATCCTTCAGCATCGAAGCATAGTCGTCGCTCGTGACCTTCTCGATCGAGATCGAGATGTAGGGACGGATCGTCTGGAATTTTTTGAGGATCGGCGTAAATACCGCTGGATCATCGGTCGTCGTCCACATCGTCAGCGTGACGCGTTTCGGGGCGACCACTTTCGGCTTGATCACGCCCGTGATGAACAGCACGAGTACCGAGATCGGTACCAGAAGAATCGAGATCAGAATAATGAAGCGTTTCATATTATCGGTATTTTTGGAGGATCTGCGCGAATCCAGCGCTCAATTCGCTGTGCATGAGGCCAAGTTCGACGTTCGCCTGAAGCCATCCGAGCTTCGAACCGACGTCGTGGTACGTGCCAGAAATTTTTTTCGCGTAGATCGGGCGTTTCTTACTGAGTGCGTACAGTGCATCCACGAGCCAGAGCTCATTCGATTTCCCGAGGCTCGTCTTTTCGAGGATCTCGAAAATGTCCGGCGTGAGGATGTAGCCGCCGAGCGAGGCGAGCGTCGAGGGTGCCTCATGGGGTTCGGGTTTTTCTACGATCGATTTGACCTGCACGACGTCTTTCGTGATCTCGATCGGGTCAATGATGCCGTATTTGTTGGTTTCTTGCTTCGTCACCTCGTACGCTGTTAGCACTGGGTTACCATACTGCTCATAGACGTCCATGAGCTCCTTGAGCCGTGGGGGATGGCCGATGACGAGATCGTCGCCCCAGATGACGGCGAACGCTTCGTCCTTCCCGATCATGTGCCGCACGTTCAAAACCGGCGTGCCGTTACCGTACGGCCCTTTTTGGCGGATATAGATGAAATTCGCCATTGAGGTGATCTTCCGCATCTGTTCGGCTTGCTCGTGTTTCCCTTTCGAGTCGAGCCAATCGACGAGGTCGGAGCTGGAATCGAAGTGGTCCTCTATGGCGCGCTTGTTCTGGCCGGTGACGATGATGACGTCCTCGATGCCGGAAGCGACCGCTTCCTCGACGATGTACTGGATGACCGGCTTATCGACGACCGGTAGCATCTCCTTCGGCATCGCTTTCGTCGCAGGCAAAAAACGCGTCCCAAGTCCGGCGGCGGGGATAATAACCTTACGCACCTTCGATTTCTTTTTTTGTTGCGGCATATAATGTCCTTTACTGCGTACAGTATACCACAAATACACGTGTTCGGCAAGGAAACCTACGGTTTCCTCGTCCGTCGCCACTCCTTCCCTTAATGGTGTCGCTTGTTGCGGCTCCGCTAGGGTCTCGTCCTTCGGACACCCTGATCGTCGCCGCTTCCTCGCGACGGACTTTTAGAGAGTCGTAATAGGTCGTGATTGAACAATATACACTTTGCCGCTGCAGTATGCCCACTCGATGTCCTGCGGCTTACCATAGTGCGACTCGATGTGCTTGCAAAGTCTTGCGAGCTTGAGTACGACCGCATTAGGAAGTTTTTGTGCGTTGGCTTTTGCATGCAGAATCGTTTTTTCGATGATGCCCTTTGGCCCGCGGACGATCATCATCGTCTGCTCGCTGATGTTCGCGTCGACGATGTGCCACGTCTTTGTGTTAACGACGAACGTGTCCGGTGTTACCTTTCCGCCGACGATCGCTTCGCCGAGACCCCAACCCGCCTCGATCACCATCTGGTCGTAATCCTTCGTTACCGGATGGACGGTGAAGCAGATCCCGGACGTTTCCGATTGGATCATGGCTTGCACGACGACCGCGACCGAGACGTCCGTATTGTGCATTTTCTTTTCGAAACGGTAGAAGATGGCGCGCGGTGTGAACAGCGACGACCAACAGAGCTTCACTGATTCGAGGACGGTCACCTTTTTGACGTTGAGGTACGATTCGAGTTCGCCGGCCCATGAGGCGGTCGACGAATCCTCGGCGGTTGCGGAACTACGGACAGCGACGAGCGGGGATTTGAGGGCGACAAACTGTTTCATGATCTCCGTCGCGATATCTTTCGGGAATGTGGCATCGAGAATGAGCTTTCTGATCTGTCGTGAAGCGCGATCGACTGAAGCGACGTTTGAGTGCGTCACTTTTTTAAGGATGGCGTCGACTTTTCCATCGAGTTTACTTTCCTTTAGGAATTGGTCGAACGCCGGGGCGAGCACGACGAATCCAGGTGGCACCGGGATTTTCGCGTTTGTCATCTCTCCGAGGCTGGCACCTTTGCCGCCGGCGATGCCGACGTCAGTTCGGGTAAGCTGTTTGAAAGTTTTGGTGAATCGCGTCATGTTATAAGTGTATTAGATGTTCAATTATCTCTGCACCTTCCTGACCCAGCCGTGGTTCGAGTTGACCTCGACCAGATCGCCGTCCTTGAACACTTTGGTCGCGATCTTCGTACCGATGAGGCACGGTATGCCGAGCTCCCGTGAGACGATTGCAGCGTGACTGGTGATGCCGCCCTCATCAGTGACGATTGCCGCGGCCTTCTTCATGGCGGATATGTAATCCGGCCGTGTCATCACCGCGACGAGTATGTCACCGGTCTGCACCTTCGCGATCTCCTTGACCGAGCCGACGACCTTCACGGTGCCGACCGCTCTGCCGAGGCATGCCGACAACCCGCGAATGTCCTGTACCTCGTCGTACGATTGCTGGCTGAACATCGCATCCCGTATGTGCTTGACGTCCGCGCGGTCCGCGAAGAAGAAACCTTCCGGTGTGACGATGTACGCCGAGTTGGTACGGGCACGAAGGTCGCGCTGAGTCGGCGTTTTCGTGGTAAGGATCTTCGGGACCTCCGAGGCGACCGCGTTCCGCATGAGTTCCGGGTCGTATTTCACCCGACGTGCGACGTCGGCAAGGATCAGCGAGCTGACATGGATGTTCAAATACGTGGCTTTCTTCCGTTCGTCCTGCCACCAACTAAAATCTTCGGAAATAGTCAGCAGCGTTTTGAGCTCCTTCGAGAACGCGAATTTCTTGAACAGCGCCTCCTTCTTGCGAAGGTTTTCCTTTGGCGTCTGTTCGACCTGGCGCAAAATGTCCGCGAGTGGTTTCTTCGACTGCTTCCATGTCTCGATCTCCTGGCGGAAATGCCGTACCGACAGCACGTGCACGTGCGTATAGTTGTTGTTGATCCAGAAATATCGCTGTTGGTAGTGTTCGACCGTTTCCTTCGATCTGCCGAGCGCGATCTTCAATAGGTCGATCTCCGCGAGGTTGATGAACGATTGGTGCACCGGGGCCGTGGCGATCGAGAAGATCTCCGTGAACTCCGCCTCTTTCATGGTACGTCCGGCGGTCGAAGCGTACACCTCGCGGCGCAGGAGTGACCGTATGTACTCATCGGTCCCGAGCGCGAAGTGGTCGATGATGGACGACGACGTGAACCTTCGCAGCGCCATACCCCACGCGCGTTGCCAGAGTTGAGTGAGCGCCTTGCTCGACAGCTCACGAAGTTTGAGGGTTGGGAACTCATGCCATACGAACTCGTCGAACGTGGACTCATCACGTTGCCAATCGTTGAGGAGCTTCTTCGAAATATTGGGCTGTTTCTGTGCTGCGGTCATGATCGCCTGCGCGCCGCGTTGTATGTCCGCCATGTCGAGGTACCAGTCGGCCTTGCCGTCATCGAAGAAACAGACGCGGAAGCTTGCTCCCGTTCCCGTGGGTTTTCTGTCTTCTCGCCGTACTTCCGCCTCGGCTATCGAACCAATGAACATGGGACTTCCGTCGAACCGCTGGTGGTACCATTCTTTTCCGACAAGTAGCGCCCCTTCCTGGACTGGGATACCCGCACGTGCGGGAAGAAGAACTTCGGACGGTTCCCGATCGGCGTCACCTCGTTCCATGCCCGCGAAGAGCATCAGCAAGCCTTTATAATAGGAGGAGTCGTGGTTAAGCGCGTAGTACGTCCGATTCCCGACGTGTTCGCGTTGTACGATCTGGAGCTTGTTGAGGATCACGAGTTCCCGGTACACGTTCGCCGCGTTCGCCTTAGTCATGCGGACGACCTCCTGGACGTAATGCTTCGCACGGACGTCACGGAAGAACACTGTGAGCACCTTGACGCGGATCTTCGAGTTGAACAGTGTCTCGAGCATATTGTTGCGTTGGTAATAATAAACCATTGCTTCTAAAGCAATTATATCATTTGCCTACACCGCGTCAATATCTTGACAAGAAAGCGATTCGGCGCTTTCATGTCCTGTTTGATGCTTTTGATCGTCGAGCGAAGAACATCACCAGCTCGTACCATGACGATCCGCTACACCCACCCCTGAACTGCAGCCCATCGTTTCCCAGGAGGTCAGTCATGAAGCGCTCGTTCGAAGTCGTCGCGTTCCGTCACGGAGACAAGGACGGCAAGGAACTCTCCGCGTTCGGTGTCCAGCAGGTCGAGGCTTCGGCGCACACGCACATGGGGGGAACGCCGTTCGTCCTGGCGTTCTCAAGTGGCATGCCACGTGCTCCTGTCAGATCGTGCTCGACATCCTCGGGCAGAAGCTGCCGGTCATCGCGGACCCGAACTTCCCCTTTTGCCAATGGCGCTTGAGATCCAGTCCGATTGAAGAGTGGTATTCTGATTGACGTTCATGCTCTGGCTCGTGTTCTGGGAAGTTCTCGATGTTTCGTGGGGTCATAGCGATGATCGATTATGGGTCAAATGTGGCGTGCTAAGTATCGGACGTTTCTACAAAAATGTCCATTGTAATAAGAGCAAGACGGCTATCTATTGTGCTGCAGTTTTTTAACGACTCCATCATTCGCATTGACCTCAATCCGGTCGCCGTTTTTGAACGTCTGTGTCGCATGTTTCGTCCCGACCACGCACGGGATGTTGAGCTCACGTGAAACGATCGCGGCGTGGCAGGTGAGCCCGCCCTCGTCCGTCACGATCGCGATGGCGTGCTTCATGATGGGAAGGAAATCAGGCCGCGTCATTTCAGTGACGAGGATCTCGCCCGGTTTGAACGCCCTGAAGTCGGGTTTGCCGCGGACGATACGTACGGTTCCTGTGGCGATACCCACCGATGCTGGTGTGCCGGAAAGCGTGGTCATCGATCCATCATTGCGGCGTTCCCGGAGCAACATGCTTGATTGATGAAAGGATTTGCCGCGAGAAAATACCATGGTTGCGGCGTTTCGAGTGGAAAGTTTTTTTCGGAACGCCGGAGTGGGTGCAAGCAGCCTGGGAAACTCGAACCAGAATGTCCGTTCGGCCAGGCGTTTCGGGACTTTGTGGCGTCGCACGGCCTCGTCGAGGAATCGGAACATGACGTACAGCCCGATCTGGCAGATCCGTTTTCGCTGGTCACGGATTCGCTCGGTATGGTGTAGGAGCGAAACGACTGAGCGTTCATTAGGTGACAATGCGATCGTTGATCTGTGGTGGCGTGTTTTCTTCGATCGTCCGTGATGTGCCGCGCGTTTCAGGATGGCGCTCGGGGTGATCGTCGGCGCGTGCTCGTAACTCGCATCGAGGAAAAAGAACTTATGTTGGTATTGTGAGACCATCCTGTCCCGTTGTTTCTGCGATGACGCGCGTGCGATGTGATGGAGTAGGTCCGTGCTCTGGGTCATGTAGCTGGTATAGTGGGATGTCAGTGCGCGGTCGAGCGCATCGCCGACGTTCGGATGGCGTTCACGGAGCAGCTCGGTGAGATGCTCGGAGACCGTTTCTTC
The DNA here is from genome assembly GCA_903854795.1 of Candidatus Kerfeldbacteria bacterium. Taxonomy (GTDB): domain Bacteria; phylum Patescibacteriota; class Patescibacteriia; order SBBC01; family SBBC01; genus CAINXF01. The sequence goes on along the minus strand of CAINXF010000054.1, from coordinate 6,337 downwards.
ATAGACAAACGTGAAGACGCCGAGGCCGTACGATGAAAGGAATGCGCGTATGAACATTCCAAATTCCCACGCGAGTCCCGGGTCGTCGAAGGTCCGGAGCGTCGGCAGTAGTGATCGCGCTTCGGCATGAAGCGCATCGGCTTCTTCGGTGATCGTTCGTGCGATCGAAGCGATCGATTCAAGCGATCGTGCGTCCAACGACCGAAGAAGCGCTCGAGACATACGCTGGTACTCCGTGCGGTCGTTCCATTCGATGCCTTGGCGTTTTTTGGAATCGACCGTGACGCCGTGAAACGGGATCTTGTAGTTGTTCCGGCGGTTGTTCCACACGCAGACATCGGGCGCAATAGAAACACCGAAAATGGTCGATGAGAATCCTGAAATCTTGTCCGCCAGTATTTGCTGAGGTTTCATGGAAGTTTTTTTACAAATCCATGGCTTGCGTCCACCTCGACGCGGTCACCGTCCTTGAGTATCTTAGTGGCGTTCTTCGTACCGACGATACATGGTTTTTTCAACTCACGTGCAATTATGGCAGCGTGCGAGATCATACCGCCCTCATCGGTGACGATCGCCGCCACCTTTTTCATGAACGGCGCGAGGTTCGGGTTGGTGCTCGGGGCAACAAGTACATGCTTCGCGCTGATACCACGTGCGTCGGAACGTGTGTGCACGATTCGGACAAGACCACGCATTACTCCGGGATAGGCGGTAAGCCCGTGAATAATAGTAGTGTGGATCGATCGCACTTCAGGCGTTTTATATTTCACCATGCGTACCGTTTCCTCGTGGTTATGAAAGGTGTACGCGAATAGTCGTCCTTTGAGCCGAAGAGCATGACGACGTATTGCTCCGTCGAACGATCCCGAGAGAAGCTCGTAAGCCGTACAATCACCTGCGATAATCGAAGGATAGCCTCGAGAACGTATGAAAACCTTGGCTAATGGATGTATGACCTTTTGTTGGTACTGCAGATAATAGGAATGCGTGCGGAGTGCTAGCAGTTGCGATCGTTCGCGAGTACGATCTCCCGACAGGTAGCGGCCAATGAAGAACGGAAGCACCGTCGCGAACACGCCGAGGTCGGTAAGGAATCGAATTTCTTCATTCAAGCTGCGTGTGGGTTTCTCTTTGTTAAGGACGGCGATCGCACGACGGTTGACGCGTTGGGCTTGCCGCAAAATTGCCCGGACCTTTCCCGGGCTCTTTTCTGTGATGCGCCTAATCGCATTTTCGAAACGCGCAAGCTCGCAATCGTCCCGATACTGCACCACGCTTTTCGTCGGTAACTCGATGCAGCGCGCTTTTGTCAGTGTTGTGCCTACGACCTTCTTGATCTGTGGTGATGCATACCACTGAACCCACAGCGAGGTACCCAATAGGTCATATGGCCGGGTCAAGTACTCTTTCCATTGCGTGGCCATTTTATTCGATGTCAGCGGTTTTTCCTCTGAACGTACCGCGGATGGCGCTTTTTTCAGCAGCATCGTCGACGGCGAAACGAATAACCTCGCAGTTTTTCATGCCTTGTTCCTGAAAGTACCGCTCCAGCGCGGCAAGCACGTAATTTTCATGGCTGAACCCCAATACCTTCACGTTCTTTTCAGTCCCGGCTTCCTCCGTCTTTTTCTGGCCGAAACGGACCAGGCGCATCATGTTCTTGAAACTGGTTTCGAAGAGTTCGCCGGACGTCTTGATCTCGGGGAATATCTCCTTCATCGCCACGGAATGCGCATGGAAATTCGCGCCCCACGAGCCGCGGTCGTCGGCTTGGATGATCGCCCTGCCTTCATCCCATTTCCTCTTGGTATCAGCGTCCATCGCGTCGATATTCACGCCCGCGAGCGTTTTCTCTGGATTGAATATCGTGCTATATAACATGTTTGTGTAATTCGGCGAAAGCGTGTCCAACGTCCGGATCTCACCCCCGCCGATCTGTGCCGCGATTTCGCTTCTGACGTGCTCCGGTCGCTGCACCTCGAAGCCTTTTTCATGCGCGATCTTCCGGTAGATGTTCGCCGTTTCCAAAGCACGCGCTTCGTTGCTCGAGACAAAGAACACCGTGGTGTCCTGCGGGTCGAGTGCGGCGAAGAATTTCTCAGCTTCTAGTTCCGCAAGCGCCTTACCTGCTTCGGTCAGGTCTGGTATGAGCTGTTGTTCTGGATCGAACGGTGCAGTCGGATTCTCTGATCCCGCGATCTCCGCATACGACCGATAGCCGGAAACACTGTGTCGAACGAAATCAGCTTCGAAGTGTGGTTGTTCTGGCATGTCGAAAGTCTGAAGTTGTTAAATCTTTGTTACTATTCCCTTGTTCGCGTCCACTTCGACCATGTCACCATCTTTCAGTGTTTGTGTAGCATGCTTCGTACCGACGATGCATGGTTTATGCATCTCGCGGGCGACGATCGCGGCATGACAGGTGAGGCCACCTTCGTCGGTGACGAACGCCGCCGCGCGCTGCATCGCCATGATGAGCGAGGGGAAGGTCATCGGTGCGACAAGAATGTCGCCTTTCCGCACCTTTGCGCCTTCCTCGGCGTTTTTCACGACGCAGACACGCCCTCGGATCGTTCCTGCAAATGCGATGGTGCCTTTGACGCTCGTCATGATCCGTCGCTGTTGCGTGATGAGCGGAGAGTGGTAGAACGCAAAATCGTACCCATCCGTTGCAAAGTACGTGGTGGGGTATGGTGTCACATTGTTGAGGATCAGGTCATGGATCGAGTGTGATGCCACTTCGTGAAATGACATGCCGAAATGTGCGGCTGTTTCGAGAATGATCGGTCGGGAGCGCATGAGAATTTCAAGCACGGCGTCGGTGCGGAGCGTGCGTAGATACACAACTTCACGCGCCTGATAAACTAGCGCGCGTAGTTTGTTCGGGACTACCTCTCGATGATGCGCTGGTTTTTGCTTTCGCATGATCTGCCGCTGTTCTTTTCTAACTTCAGCGATCGTAAATTCACCCGAAAAACCATTTCGGGATTTCATCCATCCAAATTCATGAACTATTTTTGATGGATCGACACCACGGCGCATCGCCTGTTCCATCCGACCGATCGCCGTCAACTTATTCGGTAGCGTCACGTCGCCAATGTATTTTGTTATATCACCTTGTATGTATTTTGGCACTTCGCGTTCGAGCCATTCTGTATAGACATCATCAAATCCATGCGCAAACCAAATGAACGGTATGACATTGGCTTCTGCGTCCCGAAGCGCCGTAAGTTTTTCATGGACCGTTGCTGTTGAACGGATCGCGCGTTCGATCATCTTCAGACCGTGCGCATACTCCCGTTCACACATGCTGACGATCCTGAACACGGACCCGCCGTTCTTAACGTACCGTTTCAACTGCTCGGCAAACGGCGTGGTGACACTCGGGCTCTCGTACCACCACTGGTCCTGAAAGAGACAGGTGCGGTATTCCGCGCGGACCCCAAAACGTTCCATGGTGTTGCGCGCGTTTGAATGTGCAAAGAGCGAGATCATGAATGTACTGAACGGTCGCTCAAGCCATCTTTCCCATTCGTAGGACCGAACCTTCTTTCGTATTTGGGTAGGGCTCGCCATCCTATTTGATCGTCATCAGTATCGCCCCGATCGCCATGAGCGCCGCCCCGATCGCGGGCTTCACCTTGAATGATTCACCGAGGAACATTATCGCAAGGATGAGCACGAAGACGATGCTCAAACGATCGATCGCCGCTACTTTCGTCGCTTGTCCCGATTTGAGCGCGGCGAAGTAGAACAGCCACGACAGCGCTCCCGCGACGCCCGCGAGCACGATGTAGATCCATTGTTTCGAGGTGAACGAGTGTAGCGAGAATCCGCTGAACTTTTTCAGCGAGAGCGTGACCATGATGAGGAACAAGGCCATGATGATCGAGCGAATCGTCGTGGCGAGCGTCGAATCGACCTTCGAGAGGCCGAGCTTGCCGAAGATCGCGACGAGCGCCGCGAACAGTGCCGAGAATATCGCGTAGGTGAGCCACATACGACAAGAATAGCAATAAAGCGTCCGAATTGCCATGCGGAGATGCTATTTTCCGAGGATCGCGTTCAGGATCTTCATGCGCGTCACGAAGATCGCAGGAATCAGACCCGATACGAGCGCGACGAGCATGATCGATTCGGCGCGGATGATGAAGTCCGCGGGGTCGATGATGAGCGTCACGTCGGCGATCGGTAGTGCGAACGGATGTGCAACGAAGTACGGGACGATCACGCCGAAGAACAATCCCGTGCCGATAAGCACGCCGAAGAACGAATAGACGGCGGATTGCAGGACGTACGCCATACGTATGATCCACGGCTTGATGCCGATCGCACGGAGGATGCCGATCTGACGTCGTTTGTCGGTGATATCGATGTAGATCACAATGAAGATGGTGATCGCGGCGATCATGATCGCGACGAACGACATGAGCACGTTGATGCTGAGGAAGCTTTTCGTCACCGATTTCATGACCCCGGCGTAGTCAACCCATGTCGTAAAGGTGCCGGTGACGCCGTTGATCTTCAGCGCGTCGATGACCTTCCGCTCATCGTCTTTTTTTTCGGTCTTGACGATGATGATGGTCGCCTGGTCGTTGAGCGATGGCATGAGCGTCGCAAGCGCCTGCTGCGTGATGAATGCGCGTGAATCGCCGTTCATGAACTTCGTATTGTAGATCCCGCGTACCGTGAATTCCTTCGTGACGGCCCCGGCTGTCAGTTGCACGTTGTCCCCGGCGTGCACGCCCTTGAGCGATGACATGTTGAGCTCGACGTCGGGACCACCCGCGAGCTGGATGCCGATCATGATGCCGTCAGTGTCGTCCTTTTGCAGGTACGAACCTTCGACCATGTGCTTCGACATGTTGGTGACCATTGTTTCCTGATCAGGATCGACTGCGACGACCGAACGCGAAAGTTCGATCGTGCCGAATTTCATCGTTGCCGGAACCTCCATTTGTGCACTGACGCCGGTCACCGTATCGGTGCGGCGCGCGATCGCGGCGACGTCGCTCGCGTGCGTGATCGTATCGAGGTGATCGGACGGTCCGATCTCGACGTTCCCGACATAGGTGTTGATGATCTGGTCGTTGCTTCCTTCGATGATGCCGTTGAACAGCGAGGTCATGAAGACGAGGTTGATGAACGCGACGCCCATAAGGAAGATCGTGAGCCCGAGCGTCCACTTGTTGCTTCTTGTGGTAAAGCGCCAAATGAGGAAGAACGGAATTTTCGCTTCGTGCCGCTTCATGCGCGCCTCCGTTCGTCCGACACGATGCGGCCGTCGACGAGCTGGACGAGCCGGTTCGCGTAAGCGGTCTCTTCTGGTTCGTGGGTCACCATGACGATCGTATGGCCGCCGTCATTATTGAGTCGTTGGAAGATCTCGAGCACCTCATGTGCTGCCACTGAATCGAGGTTCGCGGTCGGCTCGTCCGCGAAGAGGAGTACGGGATCGTTGATGAGCGCCCGTGCGATCGCGAGCTTCTGCTGTTGTCCGCCGGACAGTTGGCTCGGTAGGTGGTCCATATGGTGCTGAAGGCCGAACGTCATGAGGAGCTGCTGCGCCTTCGCACGTGCTACGCGCGTCGGCCCGAGCATCATCGCCGGGAGCATGACGTTCTCGAGCGCGGAGAGCTCGGCGATGAGCGCGTATTCCTGGAAGATGTACCCGAGGTGTCGGAGCCGAAGTTCGGTCCGCTGTTCCTTCGTCATCTTCGTGACGTCGTTACCGTTGATGATGATCTCGCCGGAATCCGGACGGTCGAGGACGGCGAGATTGTGCATGAGCGTCGATTTGCCGGCGCCGTTACGACCGGTGATCACGACGAAATCGCCCGCATTGATGTCGAGCGAGACGTCCTGCAGTGCACACACCTTGACCTCACCGAGATGGTAGGTTTTATTGAGGTTCGTAGCGGAAATGATGGAGGAAACGTCGGACATGTGCTCGTTATGTCCTTAACGATACCACACCTTGCGTACGACCACTCATGTATCCTTCATACTTGTTAAGCTTAGGCATGCTGACACCGAGGTCGGCGGCCGGCGGGGAAAACAGTATCTTTGTCTTGAACGCGAGCTCGTAGAAGAGGCGGTCAAACGTCGCGGTGGCCCAGGTGAGGTTCGGATCGAGAGGAACGCCGAAGAACGAATGACAGTAGATGTCCCACGAGTACATGCTGTCGACGAAATTCCGGAAGGCAAACCCGTATTTCGCGGGTGCGGTCGGGTCCGGGTTCTGCGCTCCCGCCCTGTCCCTCCCGGCGACAAGGAGGAGGAGAACCAGCAAACAGGATATGCGGAGTCGTGTCATGAATCCTCCTACGGATGGACG
>CAINXF010000053.1 GCA_903854795.1 Candidatus Kerfeldbacteria bacterium | reverse complement strand
CGTTCAGTGAGGTGCGGGATATAAACCGCGACCGAGCTTGAAGAACGAGGCACCTTCTTTTTGCTTTCGGTGCGCGCGTAGGAGCAGTAGATAGAAGAATTGTACGAATAATACGATGAAGATGATGAGCTGCACGCGGATCGTCATCTGTTTTTTCGCGTTCGATTGCGGAATGCTGGTTGTCGGAATGTCGACCTTGTTGGCGACAGCTCCCGCATTTAATGTGCCGATGAGTTCGGCGGTCACGTTGTCGGTATTGCCGATATGCACGCCGTTGTCGCTCGGTCGTACCGGATCGACCGAATAATCGTCCTTCACGGTGACCGCGACCTTGTTGCCCGGATCGGTGACGTAGGTTCCACGAACGACCGCGGTCGCCGTGAAGACCTTATTGCCGGGCGACATCGACGATGCGTCGAAGACCACCGCGAAACTGCCATCGGCGTTCGTCCTCGTCACCGTCACGGAAGGGTCACTGATGGTGTAAAGGTCGATCAGCGCATCCTTCGTTTCTGACGTACCGAGCACGACTATCGAATGATGGGCGGTATCGCCGAGGACGGACGTGATCTTTGGTGACGGGATCGGTTGTATTGCAAGATGGAGCGTGAGCGACGAGCTCGCCGATGCGACGTATCCAGAGACCGCAAAGAAGATGAGCGCGAGTACAATTAACTCGCTCACCAAAATGCTCCGTAATCTGTTATATAATCTTTTCATTTTTGTATTACAATATGCAGTATACCATAAAAACAGGGGAATTGCAATGTATTTCGAAGGAATGGTCGCTGTTGAAAATTATTCTTACTAAGGTATACTCTAGCTCTATGACCAACAAGCCAGCTTTCAACCAAACGCTCATTCCGATGGTCGTCGAAAAGACGAACTACGGCGAGCGCGCCTATGATATCTACTCGCGCTTATTGAAGGACCGTTTGATATTCTTGGGTGATGTCATCGATGATCACCTCGCGAATATCGTCATCGCGCAGTTGCTGTTCCTCGAAAGTGAGGACAAACAGAAGGACATCAAGATCTACATCAATTCGCCGGGCGGATCAGTGACGGCGGGTATGGCGATCTACGACACGATGCAGTATGTGAAGCCGGACATCCAGACGATTAGCATCGGCACGGCGGCTTCTATGGCGGCGGTGTTGCTGGCGGCTGGGACGAAGGGAAAACGGTTCGCGTTGCCGAACAGCGAGATCTTGATCCACCAGATCATGGGTGGGACCGAAGGCCAGGCCGCCGACATCAAGATCCGCGCCGAACACATCCTGAAGATCCGTGATCGGCTGAACGGCATCCTCGCGAAGCATACCGGTCAGACCATGAAGACGATCGAGCATGACACCGACCGCGACAACTTCATGAGCGCCGACGAAGCGCGAAAGTACGGTATCATCGACAAGATCATCACTAAGGGGTAGCCGCGCGGCGTTCCATAAGCGCGGCGTCCTTTTTGTCGTGGCGTACTTGCGTAATAAAAACAAATGTGTTATCGTGTAATCCTGCATTTCGCAGAACTCTTATGCAACTAGCGCACCCAGTGCACGTGAATCTATATGGCCACATCAATTTGGATCATACTTGCCGCAGTCGGGATTCCCGGCGCGGCGATTGCAGGTTACTTCCTCCGCAAGTCATGGGCGACACGCGAGGCACAGTCCGTTGAAGCCCGCGCGCAGACCCTGATCACAGAGGCTCGCGCAAAACAGAAGGAGATACTCCTTGAGGCGCAAGAAAAGTCCCTCAAGGTGCTTGAGGATGCAAAGCGCGAGGACGAGCAACGTCGTCGCGAGGTTCGGCAGGAGCGCGGTCGTCTCGAGCAGCGCGAATCGAAGTTCGACGAGAAGCTTCTCGAGCTCGAGAAGCGACAAGACG
>CAINXF010000052.1 GCA_903854795.1 Candidatus Kerfeldbacteria bacterium | reverse complement strand
CAACGCGACACTCTAGCAACGGTATTCAGCAAACACCCCGTCTGATATGGCGGGGTGTTTATGTTTCGTCGGTCAGCTCGTCGAGGATGTCGGCGATTTCTTGCCGCGTGGTGACGCGGACGAGCCTGCTGCGAAGCATTGAGGCATTCGGATATCCGCGTATGTAGGACGCACAGTGTTTGCGAAGTTCGATGATGCCGTGCGGGCCTTTCGTGGACTCAGCCAGCTCTGCGTGACGAAGGATGATGCTTCGGAGCTGTGCGATGGAAGGCGTGTCATAGCGGCCACGCGCAAGGTATGATCGGATCTGGTCGAAGATCCATGGCTGACCGAGCGCGCCACGTGCGATGCCGACACCATCCGCACCAGTTGCATCCATAAGCTCTTTTGCTCGTTCCGGCGTGGTCACGCCTCCGTTCGCAAGGACGATGCCTTTGAACCGTTCCTTTACCGCTCGGATCATCGAGATGTCCACCGGTCCCTCGAAGCCGTCCTCGTACGACCTGCCGTGTACCATGACGGCAGCGATTGGCATGCCCTCGAGTGCTTCCATGAGGTCGAGCGCGGTGGTGCGTTCAGGTGTGCCAGGCGCAATCTCTTTGCGTTCCTTCCTTATGCTCGCGCGCATCTTCAACGATACAGGGATCGTCACGGCGTCGATGGTCGCCGCGACGAGCTTTTTCACGTACTCAGGGTTACGCATGAGCGCGACGCCGGTGCCGCTCCGGACGACCTTATGTGCGGGACATCCGAGGTTGATGTCGATACCTGCAAAACCTCTCGCCTGGACCTCGCGCGCGGCAGCGACGAACGCGTCAGGGTCCTTGCCGAAGATCTGGCAGAGGACCGGTTGTTCGCGCGGGTCGAACGCCATCTTTTTGAACGCTGTTGGTGCACGATGCGCGATCGCGTCCGAGGACACGAACTCCGTGTAGACGAGGTCGGCACCGCACTCGCGTGCCATCATGCGGAATGCGCAGTCCGTGTAGCCTTCCATCGGTGCGAGCGCGAGGATCGGTTGCTTAAGCGAACGCCAAAAATTTCCCGAGGGCGTGCGGGGATCCATTTGAACTGCTGGTCTCGAAGTTGCGTCAGCAGGAGCGCGCACGGAGCGTCAGCTTCGGCTCAAGATAGGTATTGCCGGATTTGTCGACCCAGAGAAGGCGATTGCCGTCGGCGGAAGGCACACAGGCCGTTACCGTGCCGCTGTCGTCGGTGATCGTGATCTTCTGTGCAGGGAAGAGCACCGACGTCGGTTCGTTCGTGGTCGTCGGGTTCATGACGAGGATCGTTAGCGTTCCCTGGGCAGGCGCGGTTTGTGCGGTGACGTACGAGCCGTCCTCGAGGATCGCACCGGCGTACTTGCCGCCTAGGAAGAAGGCGATGTTACCAGGGTTTGCCTTTTCGTTGCTCACCGCCGATTTCACCGCGGCAGGTTGGTAGATGATCTTTCTCGCGTACACGTCGTGGTTGTGTTGTTGGATCATGTGGGTCACGGCGACGGTGCCGGAGGTCAGTAACGCGAGGCCGAGGCCGATGACCGCCACGAACATGAAGATAAGACCGTACCTGTTGGTCTTGGGGATGTGCGAGAGGAAGTTTTCTTTTATGTTTGGCATGTCCTTATTCTATGTCGCCCTGTAAAATAGGTCAAACGCTACTTTTTTCGTAATTTTGGTCCTTGGGGGGTGTCGTCAATCGTTATTCCCATTCCATTAAATTGTTTTCTAATAGCATCAGATTCATCATATTTTTTTTCGCCGCGT
>CAINXF010000051.1 GCA_903854795.1 Candidatus Kerfeldbacteria bacterium | reverse complement strand
ATCAGCGAGGCGATCGACCAGACACGTGGTTGGTTCTACACGTTGCTTGCGATCTCGACGTTCCTCCAGAAGGCCAAGGCGATCAAGAAAGGCCCGCCGTACGAGACGTGCGTTGTGCTCGGTCACATCCGCGACAAGAGCGGTAAGAAGCTCTCGAAGTCGCTCGGAAACTACATCGATCCGATGCTGCTTTTAGATAAGTACGGTGCGGACGCGGTGCGTATGTACCTGTTCACGATCAACCAGCCGTCCGAGCCGAAGAATTTCGACGAGGACCAGCTCGGCGATGTCGTGAAGAAGAACTTCATGATCTTGTGGAACGTCGTGTCGTTCTGGAAGCTGTATGCGAAAGGCGTGGCACCTGCGACACGACCCACGAGCGACGACGTCATGGACCGGTGGATCCTTGCGTTGCTTGCACAGACCGTGAAACGCGTGACAGAACATCTGGATCGCTACGCGATCGTCGATGCAGGTCGCGAGCTGATGTCGTTCGTGACCGACCTGTCGACGTGGTACGTGCGGCGATCGCGCGATCGCGCCAAGAGTGATGATGCGATGTCGGCGACGCTCGGCTACGTGTTGCGTGAGTATGCAAAGTTGTCTGCGCCGTTCACGCCATTCCTCGCCGATGCACTGTGGCGGGAACTTGGGAATTCGACGTCGGTGCATCTTGAGAATTGGCCAGCCGTGGGGACGTTGGACGTCGAGCTTCTCGCACACATGTCCCGCGCACGAACAGTCGTAGAATCCGGCCACGCGTTGCGGGCACAGTCGAAGATGAAGGTACGACAGCCATTGTCACAGTTGGCGGTCACACAGAAGTTCCCCGATGCGATCCTCGAGATCCTGAAGGACGAACTCAACGTGAAGGAGATCTCGGTTGCGAATAAGTTACCGGACGAGCAGGGTTGGATCTCGATGAACGGCGTGGCGCTGGACGTGACCGTCACCGATGAGCTGCGCGAGGAAGGGTATCTCCGCGAGATGGTCCGCGCCGTGAACTCGCTTCGAAAGACGTTGAAGCTGCAGCCTGGCGAACCTACCGCTATGTCATATGTCGCTGATGAAGCGACAGCGAAATATGTCGAACATTACAAAGCGACGCTCATGGAAAAAGGAAGTCTATCGGCATTGGAAAAGACCGACAAAGTGAGCGAGCCTTCGGCTGCCGCGGAATTGGATGGGAAGAGCGTAGCGTTTTTCCGCGCATGACAAGCAAAAAAGGAACATCGGTCATGTCCGAGCATCAGCCCTCGATGACTGAGTGGTTTGCCGATATCGGCGAGGTGAATGAATCGAACGCGTTCCGCGTCGAGGATAATATGAAGGCTGATCGACTTGAGGTACTATATCAGACGATCGGGGTTCCGTATGAACGGCCCGAGAAATTTTTGGCGCGCGACCTGGTGAATCCAAGTCCGGAGTTTCAAAAAATCCTCGATGAGCGCGGAGACGAGCTCTGTGCCATACGGTTAGTTCCGACCCGTCCTGATCTGCCGAAATTGCGGAATCGCGGCATGACCATACGGCGATGCTATGAAGAATGGCTACTCAAGCAACACATAGACCCGGATGCGTATGAAGCGTACGTGTGTCCACACTCGGATGTCCTTTTATGGTCCGCAATATTCGTGGTCAGTCAGCAGGCAATTTTCGGTGAGATCGTGTCGGGATTACATTCGCAGCTTACTCACGGCGATTCACGCTCGACAGTGATTCGATTCCGTTTCGATTATAGCTCTTGGGAGTGGTCGTCTCGTAATGCGGAGGCGGAGCACTACGTACAACGAATGATCGCATTACTGCAGGTGACGGACGCAAAAAAGCAAAAAATACTTCGGGGCACGCTGCAATCAGTCTTTTCCCATGATTATATTTGT
>CAINXF010000050.1 GCA_903854795.1 Candidatus Kerfeldbacteria bacterium | reverse complement strand
TTCTACGATGCTACGTCCGGGACCATTAGAGTCGATGGCACGGATATCAGACAACTTCGAATGGAAGACCTCTATCGTAAGATCGGTTACGTTCCTCAGCACGCTATCCTTTTCTCCGGGACGGTCGAGACCAACCTAAAGTACGGCGCACTTTCCGCGTCCGACGATGATATGCACCGTGCGTCGACGATCGCCCAGGCGAAGGAATTCGTCGAGAAGCTTCCGAGCGGTTACCAAGCGGAGATATCGCAGGGTGGCACGAACGTATCCGGCGGACAGAAGCAGCGTCTTTCGATCGCTCGCGCGATCATCCGTAAACCGGAGATCTACATATTCGATGACAGCTTTTCGGCGCTCGATTTCACGACCGATGCGAAGCTCCGTCATGCATTGAAGTCGGAAACGGCCGGTAAGACCGTCCTCATCGTCGCACAACGTATCAGCACGATCATGAACGCGGACAAGATCGTCGTCCTTGATGAAGGTCGCGTGGTCGGACAAGGAACGCACAAGGAGCTGATGAAGTCCTGCGACGTCTACCGCGAGATCGCGCTGTCACAACTCTCACAAACGGAGCTCGATGAAGGCACGCATGCGCCACAATTAGCCACGGAGGCCGTATGAGCGACAAACGACCGCCAGTGACCGGTGTGAAGAATACAGCATCGCCCGCAGAACCGCCGCGTGTCGGGCCGATGGGCCGTGGCAATCCGATGGGAATGATGATGCCCGGACAGAAGGCGAAGAACTTCAAGAAGACGATGCGGCAGCTCATGTCGTACCTGAGGTCGTACCGTATCGCAATCTCGCTCGTCCTCATCTTCGCCGTCGCCAGCACAGTCTTCGCCATCGCGACCCCGAAGATCCTTGGGCACATGACGAACCACATCGTCGACGACTTCATCGACCAGACCGCCTACACGATGCTGACGTCGAACCTGCCGAAGGGCTATGTGATCCCGGCAGGGACGACCGGCGCACAGTTTTTAGGCCGTCTTCCGGCCTCGGTATCATCGAAGATCCCGTCGGCCATGCTCGACCGGGTGAAAAAACTCGACATCTCGTCGAAGCCGAAATTCCACTACGACGCGCTCAAGTCGATCGCGTACGAGCTCATGATCCTCTTCGCCCTGTCCGCGATCTTCAGCTATATCCAAGGTTGGATCATGACGGACGTGTCGCAGAAGGTCACGTACCGTTTCCGCAAGGATATCGCCGAGAAGATTGGCCGGATGCCGCTCCGGTATTTCGATCGTAACACGCACGGCGAGGTGCTCTCGCGCGTTACGAACGACATTGATACGGTCAGCCAGACGTTGAACCAGAGCCTCACGCAGATCATCACGTCGGTCACGATGATCCTCGGTATCCTCGGTATGATGCTGTCGATCAGCTGGCAGCTGACGCTCGTCGCGCTCGTGACGCTCCCGATGAGCTTTGGGTTGCTCCGTCTCATCGTCTCGCGGTCGCAGGCCTTCTTCAAACAGCAGCAGGATACGCTCGGCCACCTCAACGGTCACGTCGAGGAGATGTTCGGCGGGCATACCGTCATGAAGGTCTTCAACGGGCAGGAGCGTAGCATCGCGACGTTCACGAAGTACAACGACGAGCTGTATGGGAGTGCATGGAAATCGCAGTTCCTTTCCGGTCTCATGTTCCCGCTGATGACGGTCGTCGGTAACATCGGCTACGTCGGCGTCACGGTCGTCGGCGGCTGGCTCGCGATCAACGGCAAGATCAACATCGGCGACATCCAGGCCTTCATCCAGTACGTCCAGCAGTTCAACCAGCCGATCGTCCAGACGGCGAACGTCGCGAACATCATGCAGTCGACCGCGGCCGCCGCGGAACGCGTGTTCGAGTTCCTTGCCGAGGGCGAGGAAGCGCCCGATGCGAAGGACACGAAGGCGCTCACGAACGTAAAGGGCGAGGTAGAGTTCGACCATGTCACGTTCGGCTACAATCCTGACAAGACGATCATCAAGGATTTCACAGCGTCCATCAAACCCGGCCAGCGCGTCGCGATCGTCGGGCCAACCGGCGCCGGCAAGACGACGATGGTGAACCTGCTCATGCGCTTCTACGAAGTAAACAGCGGCTCGATCAAGGTCGACGGCGTCGACATCAAGACGATGGCCCGCGCCGACGTACGCAAACTGTTCGGCATGGTGCTCCAGGACACGTGGCTCTTCAATGGCACCATCCGCGAGAATTTGATGTACGGGAAACCGGAAGCATCCGAGGAAGATTTGATCGAAGCGTCGAAGGCCGCGCACGCCGACCACTTCATCCACTCGCAACCGCACGGCTACGACCTCGTCCTCGATGAGGATGCGAACAACCTCTCGGCCGGTGAAAAGCAGCTCCTCACGATCGCGCGCGCCATGCTCGTCCATACGCCGATGCTCATCCTCGACGAGGCGACAAGTTCGGTCGACACGCGTACCGAGGTCCTCATCCAGCAGGCGATGGACCGCCTCATGCACGGGAAGACCGCGTTCGTCATCGCGCACCGTCTCTCGACGATCCGCAACGCGGACCTGATCCTCGTCATGAAGGACGGGAACATCGTCGAGCAAGGGAAGCACGAAGAGCTCCTCAAGAAGAACGGCTTTTACGCAGATATGTATAATTCTCAATTTGTTGCTCCAATGGTTGAAGAAGTGTCAGTGTCAGCAAAACCAATGCGACCCATGATGAATGGTGTGGTAAATGGCATGATGAAGGCATAACCCCCGACAACTATTTTTGAGTTTACCCCGGCGGAAGCCGGGGTCGCGCCGATGGTCGACGAGCTCGCCGAAGCTCCGAAACCGAAGATGCGTCCTATGGGCGGCATGGCCAGGGGCATGATGGGAGCGTAAGAAACGCTACAATACAATTACAAATCCACGCCCTGAAATGGGGCGTGGTTGTTACATGGACGTTTTTGTACCCCACACCCTCGCAAGTGTGAGCGCCATGAGTAGCCCACCAGCTGCGAACGAGAGCGCGTGGAACGGTGTCGGCTGGATGCCGCCGACGAAGTAGAGAAGCCCGAAGCAGATGAGCCAATTCGTCGCGCCCCATAGTACGTTCGCAACAGCCGAAGTCTTCACGCGCGGTTTCTTGAATCGCCCGAACGGCGTCCACCACTCCTCGCCCGTGATGCCCTTCACGAAGTGGGGGAGGCCGTTCGCCGCGAACAGACCGATGACGAAGAGGTCGAGGTAGCTCATTGTTTTGGTAACCGTGAGAGGATCGTTTCTATCGATTCGTCGACTGGTTTCGTGCCGTCGATCGGAGTACCGAGGTCGAAACGGGAGACGAGAGAATGAACGGCTCCGGCTGCGTCAGGGCCGTGGGATTTTTTGCGCTTGCGGTCACGTTCGATGCATACTTCGAGCGGTGCCTTGAGGGTAAAGACGTACCCTTCGTACGGGATGCGTGCGGTCAGGTCGTCGATGACCTCGCGGTGATAGAAGCATGCGTCGAAGACAACCGGCTTTCCGGCCTTCAGGTCGCGTAGCGCGTCAGACAGTAGAACGTCGTTCGCTTTGATGAAGTTCTCGGCGGGAATGCATTCCGCGTCCGGCGGTACCTTATCCAGCTCGTATTGTTCGAGCACGGGATCGATCGCGAGGTATGCGCCGTTGAGTCGGTGTGCGAGCTCGGTCGCGATCGTCGATTTTCCGCTGGCGAGCGGCCCGCGAATGATGACAAAGAAGCTCATTGACGATGATATTTCTCGAACACCTTCTTGATACGCGTACCGATGTTCGGATGCCAGAAGGGAATGTCCGCGAGCTCGGTTTCGGTGATCCAGCGGTACTCTGTGTGTTCGTTGCTCAGGATTATTGGTGTGGTCTTTTTGACCGTGCACTCGAACGCGACCGAGGACCATGCGACGTCCTTCTCGTACCACGTTACCATGTCGGTCGCGGAGAGGACCTTATCGAGGTCGAGGCCGGTCTCTTCCTTCACTTCGCGGATCAGTCCCTCCAGGGAGTTTTCGCCGACGTTGATGCAGCCACCCGGGAGGAGCCACGGTCCCTTGGTGTCTTTGAGTACGAGTACACGTCCTTCCACATCGCGGAAGATCGCGCTCTGGCTGATAATGAATCGTTCGAGATCCGGCCGGTAGGTCATGTGGCCAGTATATGCCCGCGGAAGGCGGAAAACAAATGGCGTTGTCTAAGGTTTCGTGCCCCAGAACAGTTCATGGAGTAACCGTCCGGCACGCTTCTCGCCATCGAGTTCGCGGATTCTCTCTTTTGCATATGCTAGGTCAGGATTTTGGTAGACCGCAAGGAAATCGCGAATGTCCTGCACATCGTGTTTTCTTTCTGCGTCGCCACGTTTAAGAAGCGCCTTACTGATGAGCACGTCTTCTGGTGCCGCGGTCCATATTTTTTCACCCTTATATTCGAAACAGTGACGGTGTCGTGGCTGTGCTGGCGTGAATGACATTTGGTATTTTTTTCCATCGATCATCAGTCGTAGTCCGCTGGTGATTTGCATGGCATCATCGTGCAGTGGGTGCGAGTTCCGTACGTCCTCGATGTCGGAGCGGTATTGTTCGGAGGTTATTCCAAACAACGTATCAACCGAATCGTGATCTTCGTCGCGGACGAAGAAATCGATGTCCTTTGGATGTCGTTCGTTTCCGAACACGAACAAGCATCCGCTTCCCACGAGCGCCCAGGGAATGTCGCGTTGGTTCAGTCGTGCTACCACTGGCAGGAAGTTCGGAAAGTCGACCTCAAGTTGCTCTAGTCGCGTTTCAGTGTTGGACATGCCGCCAGTATACGCCCGTACCGAACGTGCAACAAACGACGTATCGTAGGATTGGGGGGGGGTTGACAATGCGCCGTTAATCGGGTACTATGTGTGGTCAACTACGCCTTCATTCGTGTAGTAGACATCAGATAGATCGTTCACGTTTCCCGTTCCACGAAGCACAGCACAGGAGGCCGCCATGGCCGGTGTCCCGCAGTTCAACGAGCTTCGCAAGATCGTTCTCGAGTCGGAGCAGTACGAGGACATGCCCGCCGAAGATAAGGACCTGACGGTCCAGTTCTTCAACAGTCTCGATGAGTGCGCCCGTCGGCATGCCAATGACCGGCCCACCACCACCAACGTCAGGCGCCAGCTCGAGTTCATGGCACCGGTGATCGAGGCCGCGCGCCCGCTCAAGAAGTACAAGGTCATGGACATCATCTGCGGCGCGGTCTGTAAGGCCTGCCAGGAGTCCGTGGGCGAGCTGGCCGCGGCCGAACGTGGTGAGATGCTCGACTTCCTGGGCAGCGTTATGCTCGGTGGTAACGAGCGCTCCGCCTTCATGTAGAAGGCACGTGCGTGGAAAAGCGGAAACGAATCGCGTGGCAGGAGTACCTTCGGGTCTTCTGCCACGTTTCGCGTTCACAAACCGTGGGATCCGTCCCGCATTGACTTTTTTGCTCGAACGGAGTAGTATCACTGGCTGTCTCGTGTCACACATCTGGATTCCCATTCCCCCTATAGAGAGGAACGACATGAAGGACAAGCACGCTCTTTGGATGATCTACGGCACTTTGATCACGTACGCGGTCGTGGTGACCACCCTCGGTGTCGTCGACATCGTGAAGCACCACCACCACGTGACGGCGGACCAGGTCTTCCTGTTCTGCCTCCCGTTCATCGCCCTGTTCTGGGTCTTCGTCACGCGAGTCTGCGAGCGGTCCTGGGACGAGCGAGGCGTCGTGACGCAGTAGGTCTGGTCCTCGTAAGGGACACGCGAGAAGCTGGCGTGCAGCTTCACTAGGCCCTCACCATTTCTACACGGTGGGGGCGCTTATATTTGTGCAGTGTCACTGGTGTACATGAATATTCAACGATGATATGCTGTGGTCATTACCAAGTAACTAACATCTATGAAGCGACTATCCTACGTGCTCTTCGCCATGGCCATGTGTGCGTTTGTTGCGGCACCGGCACATGCCCTCCTGATCGAATCGTTGAGCCCTGGCGAACTCGCCAAGGCGTTCGACGGTAAGGACCGGCTGTCGACCTCTATGATCTGAACGGTACGACGCTGAACGACCTCAACAAGAACGTCGCGACGAACGCCAACGTGTACAAGATTGGCACTACGTACTATTTCACGAACGCCAATGGACTTCAGAAGCAGGAGGCGGCGTCGGCCGTGACGACCACGGTGAAGAAAGGCACGAAGCTCTCGACCGCCGCGAAGCAGGGGAGCATCATGGCGATAAGTAATGCGGCGAAGAACGGCACATCGTTCATCTATGATGGCGCGAAGCATAAGGCGCTCGCGTTCAGCATGAGCGTCGGCACCATCGCCAGCGCATCGTTCGCGAAGAACGGTTCGGTCGTCGCGCTGATCGCGAAGAGCGGAAGTGGCAAGTCGAAGATTTTCCTCTCGCAAGGTACGGTGAATTCCTTGAAGGAATTTGCGCTGCCCAAGTACGCGACCACCTGTGGCGTCGTCACGCTGTCGACCGACGCGAAGCAACTGTTCGTCGCGTGCAAGTTCAACGTCCCGAACAAGCCGAAGGGTCAGTTCGGTTTCGTCGTCATGCCGGTGAGCGGAGGGAAGCTCGGTAACGAACAGCGTACGGTCGACAACAAGGAGGTCAATAGCGCCCAGTGGCTCTCCGCTTCGAAGCTCATCACGATCGAGAACGATGCGAACCAGAACGGCACGCTCACCGAGCGGGTCGCGACGAACGGCAAGGTGCTGAGCTCGCTCGTCATCGGTCAGGACCTTCAAATGACGCTTGCGGGCGAGGACGCGATCGCGACTCCCTGGGAGATCGTCGCCAGCGCCGACAAGAACACGCTGTACTACTCATTCATCGTGTACACGCTGACCGATACCCCGAGCTACGCCACGTTCATCGGTAAATATGACACCAGCTCGAACGTGGACGCCATATTGCTCAACGACGGCACGTACAAGGGCATGGCCGAATCAGATTAATAGTTAGACAATCAACGCCCCGCCGATACGACGGGGCGTTTTTTGTGTTCGAAAAGTGTAAGATGTTAGCCAATACAAGTGTATTAGCTGATATAGTTAAATTTCAGGTTTTATTCAGGTTAGT
>CAINXF010000049.1 GCA_903854795.1 Candidatus Kerfeldbacteria bacterium | reverse complement strand
TACGGCCGCAAGGCTAAAACTCAAAGGAATTGACGGGAGCCCGCACAAGCGGTGGAGCATGTGGTTTAATTCGACGCTAAGCGAGGAACCTTACCAGGTCTAGAAATGCAGCTGCACGCCCTGGGAAACCAGGGAAGCCTTCGAGGGTGCTGCACAGGTGCTGCATGGCTGTCGTCAGCTCGTGGCGTGAGCTGTTGGGTTAAGTCCCCTAACGAGCGCAACCCCTGTCGAGTGTTAAAATATTCACTCGAGACTGCACGCTTTAAGCGTGAGGAAGGAAGGGATGACGTCAAGTCAGCATGGTCCTCTGACGACCTGGGCTACACACGTGCTACAATGGGGTGTAACAATGGGCTGCGAAAGCGCAAGCTGGAGCCAATCCCACCAAACCACCCCTCAGTTCGGATTGAGGGCTGCAACTCGCCCTCATGAAGCTGGAATCGCTAGTAACCGCGCATCAGCCATGGTGCGGTGAATACGTTCTCGGGCTTTGTACACACCGCCCGTCAAGCCAAGAGAGTCGGGAATACCTGAAGCGCCCTTACGGGAACCAAGGTAGGCTCGATGATAGGGGCTAAGTCGTAACAAGGCATCGGTAGCGGAAGCTGTCGATGGATCACCTCCTTTCTAGGGAGACCTGAAGCGATGGGCCTTCGGGCTAGTCGTTTCGAGTTCAGCGTAGATTGTGTACTTTCTGCGTGAACCTAGAGGTCGTGTTTTCCTCTTCGGGACATTCCCCTGCGATGATCGCAAGATCATGGTCGAAGGGTGCAATCTACCAAGATGGAAAACTTATGGACGTGAAACGTCCTCTGCCAATGACCGTGACGGGTCATGACGCAGACGCTTGTATCCTTACTGCATTTTAGCTGTCAACATAAAGAGCAACCGATTGGTTGCTCTTTATTGTCCTTAAACATCCTGAGCGAAGCCGTACTTGGTCCTTCGACTGGGCTCAGGATGACAAGTGCGGCTGAGTCGAAGGACCAGTTGTCAACGAAGACGACCGCCGATGAGGCGGTTTTGTAGTTGTATGGAGTGCGACAAATTTTTTTATCCTGCGTAATAAATTTTTCGCCGCTGATCAAATATTCTTTACAAAAAAACACCGCTCGATCGAGCGGTGTTTTAAATGTATTGTTATGCAGCCTTGTCGCGTCGGACCACATCCCATTGAACATCTCGCGCCTTGGTTTTTGCATCGAGGTTATCGAACCCAAGCTCCTTTTCGAGGAATTGTTCGAATGAAGCCTTTACCTCATTGAATTTTGTTTCCGCAAGCGCGAGTTGCTCTTGATCGTATTGACCCGAAATGCCATGACGACGCACCTCTTCATATGCTTCAGTGAGGTCTCTGGTGAGACCGTCATACTTGGTATTGAGAATTATGCCGTCCTCATTAGTGAGGTCGGTCTTCCGTTGGATCATTCCCTTTGCATCAATACCGAGAAGATTGCGCATGGTCATTTCCGCATCGGCGAACAATTGTTCTCTTAGGCTTCCGAATTCTGCGGTGCGCTCGAGCTTCGAATCTTTTTTCGCCTGATTATCAACCTCAGCCTTGAATGCAGCGTGTTCTTCAAAATTTGGTGTTGAACTATCGGGTGAGTGTGGCATATGGTTGTTAATTGAAAATTAATTATTATTATTGATAAAGTATAACAATATATACTATCACTTTGATAGAGAAAAGTCAATAGTAGTATCGCGGTATCGTTGAATGAGGTGGTGGAATATTGAATACTGTAAATGTGCGAAGAAAGTGGTAATGGTGAAGCGACAACACAGGATGTCTTGATAAATCCGTTGATTATTGATACCCTAGACACGCTGCTTGGTAGTAGCGAATTTACATATCGAAAAGGTCCGCAGTTGAAGGGCGCGTAGCTCAGGTGGTTAGAGCGCGTCACTGACCCGCCTGCCGGAGTACGGAGAGCTAGTAAGAATGTGATAGTTAAAAAATCGGTAAGGGTGTTTCAAGTTTCTTTTTGGGGGGCGCGTAGCTCAGGTGGTTAGAGCGCGTCACTGATAATGACGAGGTCGGAGGTTCGAGTCCTCCCGCGCCCACCAAAAGGATGTTTGAAGTTAGTACTCCGTACGGCGGGCAGGTAATGACGAGGTCGGAGGTTCGAGTCCTCCCGCGCCCACCAACTGCGGATGTTTGCTATACTTCAAGCATGAAAACGAACAGCCTCATTCTTGTCGGCTTCGGACTGGTGCTCGTATTCATGGAGGGAATCAATCACTCGATCGGGTTCGAGTTCATGTTTATGATTTCGGCATGCGTACTGACGGTCATCGTGCTTCTTGGGCAGTTTGATACGAAAAAAAATGATAGCGGCCTGGCCACATGGATCGGCACGGGATTGTTTGTCATGTTCATGGTGGTCGGTCCGACGATCGCCATCATTTCGCTGCACCACGCAGGCAACGATGAGGACATGCGTACGAGCGACAACGCCGTGCAGATCGAGGCGGCGGCGAATTTCCTCGTCCACGGTACGAACCCGTATGCGACGACATATTTCAACACGCCGCTCGCCACGCTGTATCACGGCGAGATCGCGCCAGGCGTTCAAAATCCCGCGCTGTTCCATCTTATCAGTCTGCCGGGCGATTTGCTGTTGACCGCGGCTGCGCGTGTTGCGGTCGTTGCAGCGATAGGATGGTTCGACGTGCGAATGTTGTACCTCGCGTTGTTCTTTGTCGCCGGTATGATTGCCTATCGACTCGGTACCGATCCCGTGACGAAGCTGCGTTCGGTGATCCTCGTGTGCTGTAATCCTTTGTTGGTCACGTTCATGGTCGAGGGTCGGAGCGACATCGTACCGCTGGTGTTCCTGGTCGGGGCGTTCCTTGCGCTACACCATCGGCGCATGACGCGTGCAGCGGCGCTGTTCGCGCTCGCGTGCGGCATGAAGGCGTTCTCGTGGGTGCTGATACCAGTGTTCCTTGTAGTGTTTATCGGACGTACCTACGGTGCTTCATGGAAAGAAAGAATACGTACCTGTCTTGTGCCGATCGTCGTGTTCGTAGGCATCGCCGCCGCGATGTATATGCCGTTCCTCGTCTGGAACGCCCATGCGTTCATCGACAGCGTGATCAGGTACGCGAACGGCAGTGCGCTCGTGAGCTATCCCGTATCCGGTGATGGCATGAGCTTCCTTTTATTGAAGCAAGGTGTTATTCATTCGTCCTCCGACTATTTTCCGTTCTGGATCTTCCAGGCGGTCGTCCTCGTTTCACTGCTCGTCATGTTCATACCTCGGCTCATCAAGCAACCCAAAGTAACGCTCGCGTTGTTCGTCGGCGCATTGATGTTATTCGGTAATCAGTACGTCGCCAGATACTTCAACGTCAACCACCTTGGCTTCATATTGTCGCTCGTGGCCGCGGGATTCGGGTTCGCGGCGCTTGAAAAGGACGAACAACGATCGGCGACGACATCGCATAGTAGTTGACACAAATGGATACGCTCGCGCACGGCCTTTGGACATATATAGTAAGTCCGTCGAGGTCACGTAGGCCGGTGATCGTCTGGCAGACGTTCTTTGCCATGTTCCCCGACCTCGTCTGGACGCCGGCGACCGCGTATTGGCTCATCACGACCAGTCATCTTCGATTTTCGACGCCGCTCTACGACGTGTCGCATAGCCTCGTGGTGTTCGTGGTGATGGTCGGCGCAGTGACGTTCTTTTATCACCGCGCGTATCTCTTGATGTGGCCGTGGGCATTGCATATTTTTGTCGACGTACCAGGGCACCTCGGCGACATCCGTACGCCGATCCTTTGGCCACTTTCCCGCTTCACGTTCCCCGGTTGGTGGAACTGGGAGACCATGACATGGGTCATAATAAATTATTGTCTGCTCGTGGTCGCGCTCATTGTGATATGGTGGCGCAAACGGTCGGTCACCATGCGTGCGACTCCGGCTAAAAACCCTTGAACATCGGTGTTTTTTGTGGAATACTATAGTGGTGGTAACACACAAAAGACAACTGAAAAAATCCGAACGACGTGGCTTTACACTGATCGAGCTCATGGTGACCGCGTCCATACTTGTGGTGGTCGGCATTTTGTCGACGACCATTTTTGAGAACGGATTGCGGTCGCTCACTGATTCACAGATGCGTATCGTTGCGACGGCCGTGGCGAACGAGCAGATGGAGATCCTCCGTAACATGCCGTACGACAACCTCGGGACGACGACCGGGTGGCCCCATGGTGCGCTACAGGCCTCGCATACTACCACGCGGAACAATCAGACCTTCACC
>CAINXF010000048.1 GCA_903854795.1 Candidatus Kerfeldbacteria bacterium | reverse complement strand
GTGACCGTGATCCGCTTGGAGTACGAGGGATATGACGCACCGGAAGACATCGTGCCTCCGACCAAGTCCTTCGACGAGATCATGACGGAGGGGAAGACCCGCCGCCTTCCCGTCTCGATAAAGGTACGCCAGAAGGCCGGCGCGAAAGAAGATAAAGAGATCACGGCCGGGGTCGGCCGCGAACTCGTCGAGAACGAAGAACTCGTTATCGAAGGGATCGCGAACGAGATCGAGGCCGACCGGGGACAAGAGACGATCGACCCGTCGGCGTGGCGGCTCGATAACTACAAGAAGAACCCGGTGATCCTCTACGAACACGATTATAAGGAACTCGTCGGGATCGCCACCGAGGTTACGCCGAAAGAGGACGGCCTCCACTACGTTGCCTCCGTCGGCCGCCCGCAGTATGCCCCCCTTACGAAGGAGCAAATCAAGGTCCGGTCCCTTTTATGCCAGGGTATCCTCAAGGGGAACTCCGTCGGATTTTTACCGCACGTCGTCGAATATGATGAAGACGCCGAAGTTTTACGCTACACTGATGTTGAGTTGCTAGAAATCACGCTTTGCGCCGTTCCTATGCAGCAAAACAGTCTCGTAGTTGGCTTTAAGTCATGGAGAGAAAAAATGGCGAACGAATCGAAGAAGAAGGCTGAAGGCGACGCCGGGGCACCTGCGGGCGGAGCGGACGACGGAATGAAGGCGGTCATGGACGCCCTGACCAAACTTCAGGCCGGTGTCGACGAGTTGATCAAGATGGAGAAGGACGAAGCGGACAAGGCCGGAAAAGAAGACGCCGGAAAAGAAGGCGCAGCGGACGCCGCGGCCGACGAGAACAAGGCGCTGAAGGCCGAGATCGCGACGCTCAAGAGCGAACTCGAAGCACTCAAGGCGTCCTCAGAAGAACTGCTCGCGGAACTCCAGAAGTCAGGGACGATCGCGCTGACCGAATAACCGGCGCGTCAAGGCAAGAAGCAACTTTTTAGGGGGAACGAAGATGGCCAAGACGACTGCCGAAAAGATCGCTGAGGCGAAGAGCCAGATCACGAAGTCGGCAAAAGACGAATCAACAACCAGAGCGCAGGAGGTCGATAAGGCGATGGGTAACGGAACGAACGGAAGCGCACCGGCGGTGATCCACACACGCGCGAAGCATATCCAGGGCGCGCCGGCTCTCTTCGGCCGGAAAAACATCGCGGAACTTATGGGCGTGGGCGACTTCTCGGATCGCGGAAGCGATCTCCCGGGCGTCTTCAAGTCCATCAATTTCGGCGACAAGAAGTCGTTCCGCCACGTCGACGAAGAAGTCAAGGCGATGTTGTTCGACTTGAAATGCAAGCTCCACAACGCCCGCATCATGCAGCAAATCCAGGCCCGCAAGACCCAGATGCCCGTCTCGATCCTTGAGACCCTCTACTTCAAAACCGAAGTCGAGCCGTTGCTGAAGGCGTTCGACCTCTCCGGGTTCTCCACATGGGTCCCGACGCTGAATACGTCCTTCTATTTTACCGAGTACGAGATCGAGCCGATGCTCGAAAAGTTCTTCGAAGAAGTGACGATGATGAGCAAGACCGAGAACGTCCCCGGTGCAGTGAACCGCTTGAAGGCGCACCTGGAGTCCGACTCCGCGACCTTCACCGCCCAGTCGAATACCCAGGCGAACTACACGTGGACCGCTCAGGACTGCGTCACCCACACCGATATCACCGAAGACCTGATGCAGGACATGATCCCGCAGGCCGGCGCTTTCGACCGTCTCCGCAAGGAAGTTCTCCTCGGCGTACAGCGTTCGAAGGAAGACGCGATCTTGAACGGTGACGACTCGACGACGACCGTCCAGGGCGACAACCACATGGACAGCGACATCGCCGGCTTCGCCGCGACGAACTTCAACAAGGCGTTCAAGGGCCTCCGAAAGCTCGCGATCGCGGCCGGCCATACGGTCAGCGGCAGCGGCGCCTCGATCGGCAAGACCGTGATGTCCGACGCCCTCGCCTATCTCGGAAAGTTCGCGAACAAGAAAGACGACCTCCTCTTGATCCTCGGCCCGTCCCACGACAACCGGATCGTGACCGGCGGCGTCCCCGAACTCCTCCAGCTGTACTCGGTCGGC
The DNA here is from genome assembly GCA_903854795.1 of Candidatus Kerfeldbacteria bacterium. Taxonomy (GTDB): domain Bacteria; phylum Patescibacteriota; class Patescibacteriia; order SBBC01; family SBBC01; genus CAINXF01. Next base: position 12 of record CAINXF010000048.1, on the reverse strand, counting down.
GAGAGCCGCGCG
>CAINXF010000047.1 GCA_903854795.1 Candidatus Kerfeldbacteria bacterium | reverse complement strand
GAGTTGGATGCCCGTCTTCGCCATGTGTGCGCAGTTATCGAGGATGAGATCGATACCTTTCTGTCCCGCGAGGCGACCGACGAAGCCGAGGACCGGGACCGTGGGGTCAGGCGCGAAACCACACTGTTCCTGTAGCGCTAATTTGTTCTTTACCTTTTCGTCGAGGGAGTCCTTGTCGTAGCACGCAACGATGTTGGCGTCGGTCATCGGGTCGAGGCGCGCCGTGTTGATGCCGTTCAGGATGCCGGTTAACTTACCCTGCTGGGCATTGAGCGTGTTCTGGAGTCCTTCGCCGTACTCAGGTGTCAGAATTTCCTTTGCGTACGTCGGGCTGACCGTGTTGACGATGGTCGCGTTCATGATACCCTGTTGGAGTACATTGAAGTTGCCGCGCGTATCACGCGCATCGAGGTGAAATCCTTGCTCGGTTTCTGCGATGCCGAGGAACGTCATGATGTCGTGCGGGTTCCATACGCCCTGATGGGCGATGTTGTGGATGGTAATGACCGTGCCGATGTTGGCCATGTCAGCGCGGGCGAGGAGCGTCGGGAGGATGCCGGTGTGCCAGTCATGGCAGTGCACGACGTCAGGCATCCAGCTGAGTTTCGGGATCACCGCGGTCACCGCGGCACTGAAGAACAAGAATCGCGACATTTCCGCGAAGGGATTTTCTTGGCCGTGTTCGTTATAAATGGGACCGCGACTGAGGTACTTTTCGTTCTCGATGAAGTAGACCGGTATGGTCGATTGTGGGAGCGTTGTCTGGTAGACCGTGCAATATTCTTGGACGTCTCCTGCCATTACTGGCACGTCGCGAAGCGCCACCTCAAGTTTTGGTGAGCCTGCGAGCGTTTCATATCGCGGAATGATGATACGGACATCGGTACCAAGTTTTTTCATGGCGAGCGGGAGCGCGCCGACGACGTCAGCGATCCCGCCGGCCTTGGCGAACGGAGTAACCTCGGATGCGGCGAAAAGTACGTTCATGGGCGTGTGGTGATGGCGAGGATAAGCGATTCAATTCGATTTTGGAGTAGTGTGCGGTAGACATCACGGTTCTTGTCCTTCGGACCGAGGTTGATGAGCGTGATGGCGAGGATGTCGACGCAGCTGCGGAGCTCGAACACGTTGATTGCGTTCCGGACTGACACGCGTCGAGATGGAGCAGTGTGTGACAAGTAGGCACCGAGGAACGTGTTACGCATACGCTCGATATGCGTGGGCGATAGTACACCGTGGAGCATGACCGAGAGGTGTGAAAGGAACGTACCGACATCGATGGCGGCGTTACCAGTCGCACTCAAGGTGAAATCGATGAGACCAATGGTCGTTCCGTCGATAATGATATTGCTCGCCTGGAAATCGTTGTGTACGATCGCGCGGTTCGTGTTCCAGAGTTTGCGTTCCGTGCGCAGTAGTATAGCGACATGGTCCTTGATGTTGCGCCGGTAATCGGGGAGTTGTTGGGAAATGCGCGTGAGGCTCGTGTCAACTGCTTTTTTCTCGATAGCCCATGAGAGCGGACGAAGTCCTTTGGATGGGACCGAGTGGAAGTCCGCGAGCGCACGGGCAATCGGCGCGATGAGCTTCGAAAATCGCGGTGAGCGGAATGGTATGTTTCTGAGCGACACGCCAGGGACCTCCTCGTAGAATTCGTAGTGGTGTCGCGCATCGAACATGAGCGGATGCATGGCGGTGTACGATGAGGTGCTATGGTGGAACACTGTTTCCATGATGCGGTAGGTCGCCGGATCGACGAAGTTGCCTCTGATGCTTTTGTGGTCGATCACCCCGTTCGGTCGCATGATGTCGAGTTTGTAGTGCATCAGGAAGCTCGTGGTCGAAAGCGCGGATTGATGGGTGACCGAGATCCGTTCGATCTTCTGATGGTTCGGGTACATGATTGGAAGTCGTTGTTGGAAAAACGCATGCATCGCGCCGGAATCCATGAGGACCGTTTTGAAATCCTTGTCACTGGAGGATTCAAGGGCGGGGAGAGGCGCGTGGCCTGCACGTGCGAGTAGCGCAGAGGCGTTATGCGTGGCGAAGGGCGCAATGCGGCGTCCTAATGGTTTGGATATGGAGAGCGCGTATGCGAGCACCTGGAGGGTCCACCACGCGTGGTGTATTGCGAGGCGTACGTCGATATCGGGTCCTACGCCATGCACTGCACTTTGGTACGCGCGCGTGAACACACGGGTGAGCGCGGTCCGTTGTGCGGGGGTGCATTTACGTCGCCACACTAGAAGATCGATTTGCGCGAGGAAATTGCCGACGTCGCTGATCGGGTCGTACACTACACTGTTGCCGAAATCGATGAACGCGATGCTGTCGTCATCGTTAGCGACGATATTGCCGAGGTTGAGATCTCCATGTGTCGTGCAGAAATAGTGTGCGTAATGGTCGACAATGTCCTTTTGGGCGTTTACCACACCATAAGCCGTTCGCACCATTGGTTCGATGTGTTGTGGTGCAGTCCTACGGACGTCGTCGCGAAAGAACGCCGCGTCATTGGCCATGCGGTCGAACGTGGTTATCGGTCCGGTCGTGAGATGCGTTGAGTGTAACTTCGCGAGCCATGTGCCGGCGCTTGCGGCAACGCGGAGTGCACGCGGATCTCGTCGCGAAATCAATTGTTCAAGCGTCGTGCCAGGGAATTCTTCGTAGAGATTAAGCCGCAGCGACGGTACGATGCCGAATGAGGCGGGCACACGGAGCGGTCCGAATGCGAACCCGTGGCGCGCGAGCGCGTGCTGTGCGCGGAAGGCGACCAGCGTTTCGTAGGGTCGATCCGAGCTTGGCACGTTGCCCCTGATCGCGACCGTTGAGCGTGTACCATCGGGTGACTTGAGGGTTAGGTCATATCGGAACGAGTGTTTGAACTGGAATTTTCCGACCTCATATATACGTACGCCAGAAAGACTCGTGCCGTGTGGATAATGTGTTCGCACAAGTCGCTCAAACAGGCGCCGCATATATCGGCGATTCATGGTCAGCGGTGCGTTATGCAGTTGGCTCATTGTGTCGTGGGGCCGTGGTCTTCGTACTGCTGGATTTCCTTGATGCGGTCACGGAGTTGCGCGGCGCGTTCGAATTCCTGCCGGGCGGCGACGAGTTTCATCTCGCGCTGCAGATTTTTCACGATCTTGGTGATCTCCGATTTTGGCAGTTTCGGCAAACCCTCGTCGGTACGCTGCCGCACTTCCTCGTCTTCCTGTTTCGAGAGTGCATCGACGATGCCATCACGTTGCCAGTCGAATCCTTTGAAGATGATTCGTTGGTAGAGATCTTGGGCCTTCTTCTTGACGTCGTCACTGGCGCCTGGTGTCATGTTCACGACATCGCGCAATTCCTTCGCACCGCGTTCGATCATCTCGAGGGACCACCATGGTTTTGCCGACGCCCACCAGAACTGGTCCGAGTGAAGTGCCTGGTCGAGGAGGTGACGCGCGGCGTCGTAGTCACCGTTCTTGTGCGTGGCGTGGTGGAGCGCATCGACCGCGACATCGACGAGCTGCCATTGCAGCGCATGGATCTCGTTGTCCTTGTCATCCCATCGTGCGAACGGGACGTTACGTTCGAGGTCTTTCTCCATGAGCGCCCAGGTCGACGGCAGAAGGCCGATCGATTTGCGGGAGGGGAATGTCGCGGCGAGGTCTGAGATCAGGACGGTGTCGAGTTTCTTCGATCCGTAGATCTCGAACAGGAGCAGTTCCATGCCGGGACGATGGTGGCCGAACGTCTCGCCATCCATGGCGGTGAGAAGGTACTCATGTTTTTTAAGCCGGTCGCCGAGGCTATCGATCATGAGCGAGCTCGTGCCGAGTTGTCCTGATAGGATCTTGTAGCTCATCCGCCGTTCACGGAAGAACAACTTGAAGTCGGACGTGCCGTTAAGTGTGTAGATCGTGCTCGGGTCCATCGGTCCGTTCGCCTTCTTGTCGAAGGACAACATCACCGCCCCAGCCTTGTTCGCGCCGACGTCTCCCAGTCCGGTTATGGTGCGATGCGTCAGTGCGGGCTGAACAGGCTCCCCGGTGG
>CAINXF010000046.1 GCA_903854795.1 Candidatus Kerfeldbacteria bacterium | reverse complement strand
CCGTCGGCCATGAGTACCGGCTTTCGCTATCGAAGGGTCATTGATACGGCACATGAAGGCGTACGCGAGATCGGTCGACTCATCCTCCCTCGCGCCTTCGGCCAGTCGGTCACCCAGATCGACCAGCTCGTGAACGTCGTGATCGGTTCGACACTCGCCGTCGGTAGCGTCACGATTTTCAAGTGGGCAAACAACATCCAGGACCTCCCGGTCACCCTCATCGGCGTCAGTCTTGCGACGGTCTCATTCCCGCTGTTCAGCGAGGCGTTGGCGCGGAACGACCGTACGGAATTCGTGCGCCACTTTTCTGACGTGGTGCGGAAGATACTGTTCTTGGTGATCCCGGCGACCGTACTGTTTTTGACGCTCCGTGCGCAAGCGGTGCGTGTCATCCTCGGTGCCGGACGGTTCAATTGGGATGCCACCTACCTGACGGCGAACACGTTGGGATTCTTCGCGCTGTCGTTTTTCGCACAGTCGCTCATTCCCGTGCTTGCACGGTCGTTCTATGCGATGCGTGACACGAAGACGCCGGTGAAGTTGACGCTCATCGCGGTGATACTCGATATCATCGGCTCGTTTGCGCTCTCCCGTGGGTTCCATGTCGGTTCGTTCGTGTTCCATGGTCTCGGTGTGCGCGGGCTCGCGCTGTCGTACTCGATCTCGAACGTGATCGGCATGCTGTTGATGTACACCGCGCTCCGCATGCGCATCGGTGACCTCGACGACGACCGTGTCATCAAGAGCATCGTGAAGATCGTCGGTGCGAGCGCGCTCATGACGCTTCTGATCCAAGGCGTGAAGTTCACCGTGGTCCGGTTCGGTATCACACTCGACACCGGCCTCGGCGTCTTGACGCAGCTCTTCGTTGCGGGTGGTGTCGGCATCCTTGGGTACATCGGATTCGCGGCAGCATTTGGACTGCAAGAGGTCGGCGACATCAAAGCGTGGTTCTTCGGCATGGTGCGTCAGGTGACGAACGGTAAGAAACAGAACGGAGGCGACGCACATGGCGACTGACGTTCGTACCATCAGGAACTTTTGCATTATCGCGCACATCGACCATGGCAAATCGACCTTGGCCGATCGTTTTCTCGAGCTGACGAACACGGTGTCGCATCGCGACATGCAGCCGCAGATCCTCGACCAGATGGACATCGAACGCGAGCGTGGCATCACCGTGAAGCTCGCACCGGTCCGCATGCAGTGGAAGGGGTTCGAGCTGAACCTGATCGACACGCCCGGCCACGTCGACTTCGCGTACGAGGTGTCGCGCTCGCTCGCCGCGGTCGAGGGCGCGGTGCTTGTGGTCGACGCGACGCAGGGGATCGAGGCACAGACGATCGCAAACCTGACACAGGCGCTCGATATAGACCTTGCGATCATCCCGGTCATCAACAAGATCGACCTTCCGAACGCGGAAACCGAAAAAGTGCGCGCAGAGATCGTCCATCTTCTTGGGTGTAAGCCTGAAGAGGTCTTGGAGGTGTCGGCGAAGGTCGGGACGGGCGTGGTAGCGTTACTCGACAGGATCGTCGCATCGGTGCCGCCACCCACGACCGCGCTCGAAGGTACTGCTCGTGCCATGATCTTCGACTCGGTGTACGACGAGTTCCAAGGCGTCATCGCGTATGTGCGTATGGTGGACGGTACATTCACGCGTGGTGCGCCGATACGGTTCATGGCGACCAAGCAGCGGAGCGAGGTGCTCGAGGTCGGCCATTTCTCGCCGAAGCGTATCGAAGAGAAGAACGTCAGTGGCGGGGAGATCGGTTACGTGGTCACCGGCATGAAGGACCTCCGTGCGGTCAGGGTCGGCGATACGATCGTGTCCCCGACCGGGGACGTCACGGCACTCCCGGGGTACCGCGAGATTCAGCCGATGGTGTTCGCTGGCTTGTTCTGCAAGGAAGGCGATGAGTACCCGAAACTCCGCGAAGCGCTGGAGAAATTGAGATTGAACGATGCATCGCTCACCTTCGATCCGGAGCATTCTCCCGCGCTCGGCTATGGATTTCGTTGTGGCTTTCTTGGGTTGCTCCATCTCGACATCGTGCAGGAGCGGTTGCAGCGTGAGTACGGGCTTGACCTGATCGTCACCGTGCCGTCCGTCGCGTACAAGGTCACGACGACTGATCACGCCATCGTGACGATACACTCACCCGTCGAGCTTCCCGACCTATCGCGCATCGTGCGGATCGATGAGCCGTTTATGACGCTCGACGTCGTCGTGCCGTCGGACCGTATGGGACCGGTCATGCAGCTGGTCAGCGGACGTCGGGCGCGGTACGTGAGCACCGAGTACCTCGACGAGCAGCGCGCGATCCTCCACTACCAGATCCCGCTTACCGCGCTGTTGGTCGATTTCTACGACGCCTTGAAGAGCGCGAGTTCGGGCTACGCGTCGATGAACTACGAGTTTCTGGATTACGAGGAAGCCGACGTCGTCCGTTTGGACATTCTCGTGGCCGCGGACCGTGTTGACGCACTTTCGACGCTCGTGTACCGCGACGAATCATACCAGCGCGGCCGCAGTGCGGTCGAGCGCCTCAAAGGCATCCTGCCACGTCAAATGTTCGAGGTGCGCATTCAGGCTGCTTTAAGCGGGAAGGTCATCGCTTCGGAGTCGATTCCGGCGATGCGTAAGGACGTCACCGCAAAACTATATGGCGGCGACGTGACGCGAAAGAAGAAACTGCTTGAAAAGCAGAAAAAAGGCAAGCGGCGTATGCGGTCGCTCGGCAAGGTCGATATCCCCGCCGAGGCGTTCCTCGCGATCCTGAAGCGGTAGTTCGCTACTTGGAACCTTGGAGGAACGGCATGATCGTGAAGATGACCATGCCCGCGATCATGATGGTGGAGATCACGATCCAGACGATGCGTTCTCGTTTCCTGCGTTTCATGATATTCTTATGGTGAAATGTTACACGAACAGCTTACCAAAAATCTGAAGGAAGGGGAAACGCTCGTCCGTACGGTACGGCGCGACGTGCT
>CAINXF010000045.1 GCA_903854795.1 Candidatus Kerfeldbacteria bacterium | reverse complement strand
TCGAAAGTAAGGAGCACGTCGTCAGCGGAGATTGGCTGTCCATCCGACCAGGAGAGGTTCTTCTTGAGGTGGATCGTGTAGGTCTTGCCGTCCGCGCTCACATCGAACGATTCGGCGAGGTCAGGGACGATCTTTTGGTCGTTCGTCCGCTTGAATAGACCGCTGTACATGAGTTCGACAAGGTCGCGGTCGACGTCGTTTGTGTTGACGAGGATCGGGTTCACGTACTGCGGCGTGCCGACGAGCGCCTCGACGACGTTGCCGCCGTACTGCGGATGCTGCGTGGTGGAATTCGTGTAGACCCTGAAGCCGAGGAACACCACGACGGCGATGATGAACGCGCCAAGGCCCATGAGGGTCCGCTGCTCGTTTTTTGTCGTGACGCGCGAAAGGTAGCGGAGCTGCCGCAGGTTCGGGAGTCGCGATTTCGCGAGCGTGTACACCAACTTCCGCTCGGCGTCAGCGACGCGATCGGACGAGGGCTCGGACTTCGAACGTCGTTTGAACAGGCGATCGAAGAGGTCACGGACGGGTTGTACGAATCGTTTCATCATTACTGATGCCGCCTGGTTATCGGCGGAGGAGTACAGAGGCGAAGGCGGTCGCGAAGAAGAGCACGCCGATCACTATCGTGCCGATGAAGAGCACTTTTTCGGCACCACGTTTCGTCCGGTAGATGTTCGCATCGCCGCCGCCGAACACGCCACCAAGCCCAGTGCCTTTGCTCTGTAACAGAATGGCCGTCACGAGCAGTGCGGCAAGGACGATCTGGACGATGTCGAGGATTTTCTGCATGTGACCTGGATGAATGGAAAAGGCCTTATGGCCGTTGAAGAGATTACCACGAACGGCGGTCCGCGTCAACCAGAAGCGCGCTTCGCGATGATGTGTTGGATTTTCTTTACCGATGCGCCGGACACCTTCATGCTCGGTTTCTTTCGTCGCTCGCGGCGTTCGGATTTGGTGGACGTGGGGGATTTCTTCATAGCGTTCACGATACCACTATACCATGTGTCGGGACGGTCGGCGTACGCCTACAAGTGCTCTCTCAGGATCGCCGTATTGCGAACGCCGATGACCTTCACGATCTCGCTGTCCTCGGCGGATCGGACGCCCTCGACGCTACCGAAGCGGGTGATGAGTTTTTTCTTGAGCATCGGGCCGATGCCTGGCACCTCGTCGAGGAGCGATGCCACCGTCGCCTTGCCGTGCCGCGCGCGGTACGATCCGATCGCGAACCGGTGTGCTTCGTCGCGGATGCGTTGGAGGAGGTACAGCCCTTCCGAGCCCTTCGGTAGGCGAAGTGGCTCCTTCTGTCCCGGGCGGAAGATCTCCTCAAGCCGTTTTGCGAGTCCGATGGTAGGTATCAGGACATCGAGCTCGCGAAGGATACCGAGTACCGCACTCAATTGTCCCTTGCCGCCATCGATGATGATTAAATCCGGATCCTCCCACCCCTCCTGTTGTTTTGTACCACCCTGGCCTTCGGCCACCCCTCCTTGTAAAGGAGGGGAATTTCCATCTCGGGCAGGGGAGGAATTTTTCTTATCATGGTGGCCGAAGCGACGTCGGATGATCTCCCGCAGCATCGCATAGTCGTTCGAACCCTCGACGGTTTTGATCGTGAATTTTCGGTAGTCCGATTTTTTCGGAAGTCCCTGCTCGAAGACGACCATAGACCCCACGGCGTTCGTGCCCTGGACGTTCGAGATGTCGTAGCATTCGATCCGCTGCGGTGGCTCGAGAAAGAGAAGTGCTTTCGTGATGTCGGCGAGGCCGAGTTTCGCGCGCGCTTCCTTCGATAGCCACTCGCGTTGCTTTCTTGAAAGGTAGTCGTTTGCATTGTCCTCGGCGAGCGCGACGAGCTTGCGTTTTCGTCCTCGGCTTGGCGCCTCGATGCGGAGGCCGAGGATCCTCTTGAGGTTAGCCACATCAGTCGGCATGGTGCGCGTGATAACGGTCGTCGGATGGTCGGCGAGTTCGCCGTAGTACTGCGTGATGAACGACGCGAGGATGTCCACGTCGGATTCGCGCTCGACGTGTTGGAGGATGTGGAACTGTCGGTTCATGAGCTTGCCTGCGCGGATCTGGAACAGATTGACAGCGGCGAGGTCGGCGATGCGGTGCATCCCAATGACGTCCTCGTTCTCGAGCTTCGTGGACACTACCTTCTGTTCGGCGAGCACGCGGTCGATGGCGAAGATACGGTCGCGTAGCCGCGCAGCGAGCTCGTACTCCTTGCGTGTCGCCGCGTCCTTCATTTGCGTTTTAAGGTCCCTTGATACTTCGTCCGCGTTCCCTTCGAGGAAGCGTATCAGTTTCTTGGTCACGTCGAGGTACCGCTCCTTGCTGCCGGGACCGAGGTCGTGACCCAGACAACGGCCGATCTTCGCGTCAAAGCAGGGTCGCGCCGGCGGCTCCTTACAGCTCTTATAAGGGAAGATCCGTTTAAGGAGTTTCAGGGTTTGTTGGACTGAGAATCCCGACGTGAATGGACCAAAGTAACGACTACCGTCCTTCACGATGCGGCGGACAGTATCGACACGCGGGTACTCGTCTCGCAGTGCGATGCGGATGTACTGGTAATATTTGTCGTCCTTGAAGATGACGTTGAACGGCGGGCGGTGTTTTTTGATGAGCGTCGATTCCAGCAACAACGCCTCGGTCTCGGAGTCGACGATGATGTACTCGATGTCCGCGATTTTTCCGACCATGATGCGCTTCGTCGGTTCGAGTGAGGATCGTTTTTGGAAGTAGCTCCTGACACGATTTTTGAGCACCTTCGCCTTGCCGACGTAGAGGACGTTTTTCTTGGTGTCACGAAAAATATAGACCCCAGGTTTCACAGGGAGTTTCCTTAATATTGCCGTGATTTTTCGGGGGAATTCCACGGAAAAAAGTATACCACGAAATCCGCCTTGACCCCTGTGAGAACGGAGGAGTATGGTGCCGATAGATACTGCTGTCTGGTACCTGATGATGGGCTGCCTATAGGGAGTCCTTTGACATAGCGAATGTGTTGTTAGTATGGCACGAGTTCACCTCGAACTGTTCCAAGGAGGAACGCGCAATGTGGCCGTTCGTCATCTGGGCAAGCGTGCTTGCAGTGTACGCGCTCTTGCATCTGGGGCGCGCCGTCATTAAGGCGACGGGATTCGGGGCCGAATAGTCTGGCCGTTCATGGAGGAGGACTCATGAGTCAACTCACGATCCATGAGGCGCTCGTGCATGCCGTGCCCATGGTGCTGTTCGTCGTACTGGCTGTCGTGGTTGTCGCCGCAAATCTCGCGTACGTGATCGATCATGCGCGCAAGTGCGAGCAGCGCTTCAACAGCGTTCCACGGCACTGCGCGTGTGGCGGACCGCGGAAGTTCGACGGGATCGATTTCGGCGAGTGTCATGATACCTGCACGACGTGCGGGAAGGTGACGCTGACGCCCGAAGACGTCTTTCTCAATGGCCATCAGTGCAACGAGGACACCATCGAACCGTCAGGTCGCTGCAAAGCATGCGGCCGTATGCTTCAGCCCATGATCGGACTGAAGACGATACACAACGTTTGAGGGAGGCGAGTCCATGGAGGCCATCTTCTGTATCGTATTCATCGTGGTGCTCTGGGGGCGTACGGTGGTCAGAGCCTTGATCGCCGGTGCGCGTCGGTACTTCGCCGAGAATGTCGGCTAGTCCAGGGAGGATTCATGAAGACGCTGGGAGCGCTTCTTCTGTTCATCGTGGTCGCGACCTTCATCGTGATCAAGATCGTCCAGTGTGTGCGTCGCTCGCTACTTGATTACTGCCCTGAGGACGGGTGCAAGGGCGGGCGGCTCCATCATCTCGGTGATGTTATGACTTCGGAGGGTACGCGGTCGAGGTTCGGCTGTGATCGGTGTCCGTACACGGTGCTTCTCGGTTCGCCCGATGAGGTGCCGACACTCTGAACTTGAGGTGACAGGAGGTCACAAAATGGCAACGTCGCTGATCGGCGCGGGACTCGTCTCGTTCGTCGTCGGTACCGCGTGTGTCATGATGACCGGCATCGGACCACTGCAGGTCCGTGAGGTCGTCGGATGGTGCGCCGAGCGTGCCGTCATCACCGGCTGCGCATGTATCGTCTGCGGTTTTCTCGTTTCGTAAGGAAGCCGTAGTCCACAAAGTGTTCAGCACAAGAAAGGACGTACTGCATGACGGTCGAAAAGATCAAAGTCGTTGCGCTCGATGTGTTGTTCGGCATCGGGATGTTCCTGGTGAACGTGATCGGCACGATCATCGTCCACTGGCCGTTCCCGCCGAGCGACAGCGAACTGCACCTGATGTCGCGCGAAGAAGAGACGGCGATACTCGAAGCGTAGTGCCACCGTTCCTACAAGGAGGTGTGCCCATGAACTCGGATAATCCGTGGGCGTTGGTCGTTGGACTCATCCTACTGGGCTTGCTCAGCGGCGGATGGGACACGATCATGCTCGTGCGGACGTGGATCAACAGCATCTGGTAGAAGAGCGCTCCGCTTCGTTCCCGACCGGGAAAGGAGGTCAACAGCGTCGTTGTTACCGACATCCACCCTTCATGCCCGAATGACGCATCATGCAACGCATCAAAGGATATTCGGGTGATCTCTGACATGGAGCGTCCCATGACCATTCTGCCGTATGCGGTACTGGCCGTGCTGCTCGCGGCCGTGATCACCAAGGTGCATCGGTGGTCTCGCGCAAGGGAGGAGCGCGAGATCGTGGTGGAAAACTGCATTTCCTGTGGTCAGCCTTTTGACTTTGTCTGCGTGGTCGGTCACAAGACCTTGCGGCGTTGTCCTGACGGGCACATCGACATCCGTTTCGCGGCCGACACTTGTCCCGACCGGGAATGTGGCGGTCACCTCGCGTACCTTAGGGAGGAGTCTCGCGACCACGAGACGTGCTACCGATACAAGGTGTGCGACAAGTGTGGACAGATCGTCACGTTCGTCGTCCGACTCTCAGCGTGTTGTCGGAAGCTGCTGAAGCAGCTCGAGACGCGCACTGCGGCGTGAGCGGAGGATGCCATGAAGTGGATCGTTCGTGCGCCGCTGATCGCACTGCTCGCGATCGCGGTGATCATCAGCGCCGTCCTCGTCGCCATCGCGTTCGTCTGCCTCACACTTCACCAGAAGGTGATGCGGACGTTCAACGGCGCCTGTCCGAACGAGGGGTGCTGTGGCTGGAAGGTGCTGCGTTACCAGGTGCCTGCCGAAGGCGGCGTGAACCGGGTGCACTCCTGCTCCAACGAGGAGGACCCGTTCGACCCCGACGGCGGCTGCCCCTGGTACGAGACGAAGTTCGTCTCCATGGGAGAGATCGTCGCCGAGATGAGGGCGTACCTGAAGGCGACCACTGGTTGCGAGCTCGTCGACCTCACCGACCCGGAATCACGTCACGCGGCGTGACGTCAATCGTTCAGTCAATGGAGGGTTCAAAGAAAAGCCCCCGGAAAGATCGAATCATATGATCTGACCGGGGGCGCTTGCTATACGTCTCCTCTTTCAAGGGGAGGGGAGCAAGTCCCGATTGCGTGAGCGAATCGGGACGCCGCGGAGAGAGGTTTACTGTTTTAGGAAAAAGAAGGACGTGACCCTTTTCCGTCGTCTTGCTACACTCGACCTCCTCCCTTCCCCTCAGCGAGGGGAAGGATATCTTGACCGGTCTTGACGTCGGGTGTATACTGGTCCGGCTTTGCTGCGTTTGGAAAGGAAACCTACGGTTTCCTCTTCCAACACCTCTCTTTCCCTTAATGGTGTCGCTCGTCGCGGTTCCGCTAGGGTCCCGTCCTCCGGACACCCTCATCGTCACCGCGTCCTCGTGACGGAATCATTTTCAATGAAAGAACAGCAGGAAAAGATCATCATCCGCGGTGCGCGTGTCCATAACCTCAAGGACGTCAGCCTCGAGATCCCGAGGAACAAGCTCATCGTGTTCACAGGATTGTCGGGCTCGGGAAAATCGTCGCTCGCGTTCGATACGATCTACGCTGAAGGGCAGCGTCGTTATGTCGAATCTCTCTCCGCCTACGCGCGGCAGTTTTTGGGACTCATGGACAAGCCCGATGTCGATCAGATCGAAGGGTTGTCACCGGCAATTTCCATCGATCAAAAGTCGACGACGCACAACCCGCGGTCGACGGTCGGTACGGTGACGGAGATTTATGATTACCTTCGGCTGTTGTTCGCACGCATCGGCGTACCGCACTGCCCGACCTGCGGGCGTATCGTGTCGAAACAGACGGTCGAACAGATCGTCGAGCACATCCGATCCCTCCCGAAGGGGACGAGGATCATGATCCTCGCGCCGGTCATCCGCGACCAGAAGGGCGAGCACAAACATTTCCTTTCGGAAGTCCGTAAGGCTGGATATGTACGCGTACGGTTCGACGACGTGGCGCAATTCGTCATACGTTTCCGTATGCACATTCTCCCACACTCTAAACGCCCTGAACGATGTTTCGACCCCCAATTCGAACAGTGACCTCAAGGCGCCTCCGGCCGCCACCTCGTTTTGAAT
>CAINXF010000044.1 GCA_903854795.1 Candidatus Kerfeldbacteria bacterium | reverse complement strand
GCCGATTTCCACTATCAATAGCGGCCTAAAGCTGCTACAATTCGTGAACCTATGGCACTCCAAGTCGGCATCGTCGGACTCCCGAACGTCGGTAAATCGACGCTCTTCCAGGCGTTGACCAAAAACAAGGTCGACACGTCGAACTACCCGTTCGCCACGATCGACCCGAACGTCGGCGTCGTGCCGGTCCCTGACGCGCGGCTCGAAGCGCTCGCGAAGGTCGCGTTATCCAAGGAGATCATCCCGGCCACCGTGGAGTTCGTCGATATCGCCGGCCTCGTCAAAGGTGCGAGCCAAGGAGAGGGACTCGGCAACAAATTCCTCACGAACATCCGCGACACCGACGCGATCGTCGAGGTCGTCCGACAGTTCGAGGACCCGAACGTCATCCACGTGAACGGCAAGGTCGATCCCGCCGACGATGTCGACACGATCAACCTCGAGCTCATCTACGCCGACCTCGCGGTCGTCGAGAAACGGCACGAGACGGCGGCCCGGGCAGCAAAAGCCGGCCTCAGCCGTGAACAGCAATATGCACTCGACACGCTCGCGAAGTTAAAAGCCGCGCTCGGACAAGGCACACCCGCGCGCGACGTCGTGCTGACCGATGATGAAAAAGCGGCGGTCCGCGACCTCAACCTCCTGACGTCGAAACCGATCCTCTACGTGCTCAACGTCAGCGAATCGCAGATCACATTGCCACCTACGATCAATCTCAAAGGCGATGTCGTCCCACTCTGCGTGAAGATCGAATCCGAGTTGGCGGAACTCACGCCCGAGGACGCCGCCACGTTCATGAAGGACCTCGGCATGAAGGAATCCGGTCTCGACCGGCTGATCAAGGCCGCCTACGAGACGCTCGGTCTCATCACGTTCTTCACAGCCGGACCGAAAGAAACGAGGGCATGGACGACGAAAAAAGACACGAAGGCACCACAAGCCGCAGGCGTCATCCACACCGACTTCGAAAAAGGGTTCATCCGCGCCGAGATCATCAACTGGAAACAGTACGTCGATGACAACGGCGACGTCAAGGCGAAGGAACTCGGCCACGTCCGACTCGAAGGAAAGGACTATGTCGTGCAAGATGGCGACGTCGTCCACTTCCACTTCCAATAGCCCCAAACCCTCAGGACTTGCATGTTTTTAGAGGCTATGCTAAGCTTCTGCAGCACCTGAATGTGCTGAATCAGTAATTTTCTTATGAATACAACCGAGCCCATGGAAGCGAAAGCTTCCGCGCCGATCCCGACCCCGGTCGAGGAAGCGGCGCCCGAGATCACCGTGCGTATGGAAACGTACGAAATGATGGTCATCGTCCCCGCAACGCTTTCCGACGAGGAAGCCATCGTGGCGAAATCCAAGATTTCGGCCGTACTTAACGAAAACTCAGCCAAGATCACCGAAGAGGAAGACCTCGGCAAACGCAAGCTCGCCTACCCGATCAACCACATCCGGCAGGGTTTTTACCACGTGTACAAGTTCGAATCCCCCGCCCGGTCGATCGCGAAGCTCGACGCCGCGCTCCGGCTTATGCCAGAGGTGTTGCGCCACCTGTTGACCGTCAGGACCGTGAAGACTCCCGAGCAACTCCAGGCCGAGACCGCGCTCCGCGAGAAGATCATGGCAAAACGCGCCGCCGCTGAAGAGCGCGCGGTCGCCGATCGAAGCGTGAAAGAAGTCGCCGAACAGCAAGAGAAAGCCGAGGCGACGAAACAACCCGCCCGCGAAGTCACGAAGGAAGAACTCGAGAAGAAGCTCGAGGAGATCCTCACCGACGAAACGCTCGGCGAATAACCCCACACTCATATGGCAATGAGTCTCAACAAAGTACAGCTCATCGGGAACATGACCCGAGACCCCGAAGCCCGCACGACGATCGGCGGACAGAACGTCTGCACGATCGGCGTCGCCACCTCGCGTCGCTGGAAGGACAAGACCTCCGGCGAGTCGAAAGAGCAGGCAGAATTCCACAACGTCGTCGCGTGGGGCCGTCTCGCTGACATCGTCACACAGTACCTGAAGAAGGGTAGTAAAGTGTACGTCGAAGGCCGCCTCCAGACCCGCTCATGGGAAGACCAGACCGGCACGAAAAAATACCGCACCGAAATAGTCGCAGAGAACATCATTATGCTTGACCGCGCCGGCAACGCGCAGCCAGGTCCGGTCGCCGAAAAGGCGTCCGCCCCCGCAGCCGCGCCGGAAGAAGAGGAAATCAATGTCGAAGACATCCCGTTCTAACGTCACGCGGGTGCCGAAGTACTGTCACTTCTGCATCAACGCGATCAACGATATCGATTACAAGGACGTCCGCACGATCCAACGGTTCATGACGTCGTATGCGAAGATCGCGTCACGCCACCGCACCGGCACATGCATGAAGCACCAGCGCAAACTGTCCGAGGCGATCAAGCGCGCACGGTTCATGGCCCTCGTCCCGTTCACCGTCCGCTAGACTTATGTTGGGCATCAACGATCTCCGCGCCGGCGTAGTCTACAAAGACCACAACGAGCCCTACCTGATCCTATGGTCGAACTTTTTGCGTATGGCGCAACGGAAACCCGTCCGCCAGGCGAAAGCGAAGAACCTGATCACGGGGAAGATCATCGAGGTCTCCTTCAAGCTCGACGCGCACTTCGAGGAAGCCGACGTCCAGCGCCTGAAATCG
>CAINXF010000043.1 GCA_903854795.1 Candidatus Kerfeldbacteria bacterium | reverse complement strand
GATTTGAGGATGCCATTGATGCGGTAGCTGCGCTCCACCCACGGTATCCCGACATCGTACTCATCATCGTCGGCGCGACCGCGCTTGATCCCGTGTATGCCGCCGCCATCCACTCGCGAATCGACACGCTAGGACTCCGCGCACACACCATCGAGGTGAACGACTTCATTCCCGATCGCGAGCTCTACCGATACTATCAAGCATGTGACGTATTCGTCTTCCCCAACAGCCCGCAGACCTGGGGGCTCGCACCGTTCGAAGCCATGGCCCTCGACAAACCGGTGATCGTTTCGCGCGGTGCCGGCGCATCCGAGGTTTTACGGAATGGCGAAACAGCATTACTATATGAAGCATGCCGCGTAGACGGCCTTGCCAAGGCCATTGAAAAGCTGCACAATGACGCATCGCTCCGCAACACGATCGCCCGCAATGGCGCAGCGTACGTACGACAATACCACACGTGGGAACGATATGCTGAGCGTATGCTCGCGCTCTACGCACACGCTTGATCTCATATGCAACACTGTTTCATCCTCGGGACGCGTCCCGAAATTATAAAACTGAGTCCCCTGATTCGCATTGCGCAGTCGCGCGGTCTTGATTTTTGCATCATCCACACGAACCAGCACTACACGGCGAGTATGGACGAGGTCTTCTTCCGCGAACTCGAACTTCCCGCGCCGAACGTCAACCTCCACATCGGTTCAGGTGACCACAGCACGCAGACCGGCAAGATGCTGATCGCGATCGGCGACGAGCTCGCGCGGTTGAAACCTGACGTGGTCTACGTGGAAGGAGACACCAACACGGTCCTCGCCGGCGCGCTCGCCGCCGCGAAGCAACCCGGCATCCTCGTCGCCCACGTCGAGGCCGGGCTACGAAGCTACGACCGGAGCATGCCCGAAGAGCTCAACCGCATCGTCACGGACCACATCTCCGACCTGCTGTTCGCGCCGACTGCCGTACAGGAGAAGATCCTGCTCGAAGAGCACATCTCCCGTGACAAGGTGTTCGTGACCGGCAACTCGATCGTCGACGCGGTACAACAGCACCTCGCCATCGCCAAGGATGCCGATGATACGCTCCGCCGGTACCACCTGCACGCGCACCAGTACGCATTGCTCACGCTCCACCGCCCCGCGAACGTGGACGATCCTGCCATCCTCACAACGATGTTAGAAAACCTTCAGCGCGTCGCGCAGGACGTTCCCATGCTGTTCCCGGTACATCCGCGCACCAGGAAGGCGATCGACGCGCTCGACATGCCGCCGATGAAGGGCATCACCATGATCGAACCGATCGGCTACCTCGATATGCTCCAACTTATGCAACAGGCACGACTGATCCTGACGGACTCCGGCGGCATTCAAGAGGAAGCCTGCATCCTCAAAGTGCCATGCATCACGTTGCGCGAGAACACCGAACGGCCCGAGACCGTCGACGTCGGCGCGAGCGTGCTCGTCGGATCGGACGCGAAGAAACTGGACGACGCCGTCGCCAACTTCTCGACGATCACACCGGCCTGGGACAATCCGTTCGGGGACGGCCACAGCGCCGAGCGCATGATCGATATCGCCACGTCGCATGTCGCATAAGACGTCCATCATCAAGAACACGGCCTGGCTGTTCATCGCCGAGGTCGTCGGCACGATCCTGCTCTCGATCGGCGGCCTTCTGCTCGCACGGGCGTGGGGCGCTACGACGTACGGCATCTACGGGTTCGCCGTGTCGTTCGTCACACTCTTCGGTTTCCTCATCGACTTCGGTCTGTCGACGCTCCTCATCAATCAACTCTCGCAGCATCGTGAGGACGTCAAGCGGATCGTCAAGAACTACACGGTGCTCAAGGTCGCCCTTGCCGCCGTTTCTCTCGCACTC
>CAINXF010000042.1 GCA_903854795.1 Candidatus Kerfeldbacteria bacterium | reverse complement strand
TACCAATACAGCGCAGGTTTAAACCTGCGCTGTATTGGTATTGATAATACCCGAAAACTCTCTAAACCATCTGCTCTATTCTCTTGTATACTTTTACCATGAATGGACTCAACATCCAAGGAATAAAACGCTTCTTTTCATCTTCATTAAACTGCGACAGTTTTTCAAATGAAATATACTCAAATTCGCTCGTTTCCTTTGGGTCTCGAATGACCGACTGACCATCGGCGAGTCGATATGAATAAACCTGTCGAAAGGTATTATTATGCTTTTTGGTTACCGAATCGAATGAATCTGTTTTTGCTTTTCCAAGCAGAACCAACTCATCATCTCGTGCTTCAATTCCCGTTTCTTCTTGAAGTTCTCGTTTCGCCGCAGTAAGATAATCCTCTCCCAGATCAACATGCCCACCACACGAGGCGTCGAGCAAGTCGGGGTAAGTATCGGCTGTTTTCGAACGGTGCTGAAAAACTATTTCGCCTTTATTCGTGAATAGCCAAACGTGAACCTCGCGATGCCGAAGGCCATCGTGGTGGATTTGCCTGCGTGACACCCCCCCCGTTACAGTATCCTGGTTGTCGACCACGTCCATCAAATCATCTTGTGACATGCCGACAGTATACAACACGATCCCACGCTTCACAAAACAGCGTCCGCGCTGTTCCTCACCTCCCCCGTTGCTCCGCAACCACCCCCTCCACAATTGTGGAGGGGGTGTCCTGCGGAAGCAGGACAGGGGAGGTGAAAAATGCTACTCTATCCCCATGGAAGAACGCATACTTTCAGGAATTCGACCGTCCTCCCGCCTCCACATCGGCAACTACCTCGGCGCGATAAAACAGTGGATCGAACTGCAGAACCTTAGCAGATCGTTCTTCATGATCGCTGACCTCCACGCGATCACGACGCCCTACGACCCCGCCACGTTCCCCCAGGCCGTGAAGGACGTCGCGCTCGACTACCTCGCCGCTGGCCTCGATCATCACAAGGCCACGCTTTTCGTACAATCGCATATTCCCGAGCACGTCGAGCTCGCTTGGCTGTTCTCGACGATCACCCCGGTCGGGGAACTGAACCGCATGACGCAGTACAAGGAAAAGGGCGAGGGCAAGACGTCCGCGAACCTCGGCCTGCTCGCCTACCCCGTGCTCATGGCCGCCGACATCTTGATCTACAAAGCGACCGGCGTTCCCGTCGGCGAAGACCAGGTCCAGCACGTCGAGCTCGCGCGCGTCATCGCGCGGAAGTTCAATGCGAAGCACGGTGCAACGTTCCCCGAACCGAAGGCGATCCTCTCGCACGGCAAGCGCATCATGTCGCTCACCGAGCCGACGAAGAAGATGAGCAAGTCCGACGGCGGCGGTATCCAACTCGACGACTCGCCGGAGGTCATCAAGAAGAAGGTCATGAAGGCCGTAACGGGTACCAAGGGCGGCGACGGCAACCCCGGCGTCATGAACCTGTTCGCACTGCTCAAGGAGTTCAGCGACGCGACCACCTACCGCCAATTCATGAACGCGGAGGAAACCAGCACGATCAAGTACAGCGAACTGAAATCGCAGATCGCCGAGGACATCGCGCGGCACTTCGAGTCCTTCAGGACACGTCGGGCCGAGCTCGCGGGCAACAACCGCTACCTCGAGGAAGTGTTGAGCGAAGGCACAAAAGAAGCGCGCTCGGTCGCGAAGAAGACGCTCGAAGAAGTGAAGAAGAAGATGGGCTTGATCTAGGTCGGTCCACAACACACTTGTTACCGTGCGGGGCTTGACAAACAGGCCTTTTTTGTATTATCGTTCGACGTTCCGGTAGCGAATGTCTATCGGGATGCAAACCCATCTGCCGCAGCGGATTGGCCGCACACGGCATCGTTCGGAGGGAACCAGCAATGGGTCTCAGAGACGGCGACAACAAGACCGTGCACTTTCACATCAAGGATTTCACCGGTCGGTTGCAGCAGCGGCTGACCTGCGCGGTGCCGGAACTTCAGCACATCGAGGAGCGGGCGGGCACGCAGTGCTTCATCGCGACGCCGAACGCGATCGACGCGGAGCTGCGTAGGATCATGGTCGGCTCGGGTGCCAAGCCCAGCAACGGCAAGTGGCGCGAGCCGATGTTTGAGGTTTCCTCCACTGAGGGTATCGTCAACGAGATTCTCCAGACCGGCACCGCGATCGCTGGCGAGGGCGCCAAGGACGTGGACCGCTGTCTCGCGGTCACGTACACGCTGCTCGAACTCATCGCCGGCATCAACAAGCGGGAGCACGAGCCCAAGCGGTTCGACCACTTCCGCGTGGAGTGTGTCAGCGGACGACTACTGGACGCCTCCATCGTCGCGAAGTCCGACACGGAGTTCGCCGACATCCTCGATCGCGTGCGCACCCTCGAGAACGAAATCGTGCTCATGGGCCGCGAGGAGGCGTTCCCGACCACAAGCG
>CAINXF010000041.1 GCA_903854795.1 Candidatus Kerfeldbacteria bacterium | reverse complement strand
TTCTTCTCGTCCTGCGCGAGCTTCTCGTCATAGGCGGTCCGAAGATCGATACCGAGGTCATGGCTCAAAATGAGCACCCATGACAGTACATCGCACAACTCCTTCGCGAGGTCAGCCTTGTGTGTCTTCATGTGTGCGGTGAACTCATCAGGTGACTTCCACTGGAAATGTTCGAGCACCTCGGCGGCTTCGAGCACGAGCGATAACGCCACGTCCTTAGGATTATGGAATTGACGCCAGTTTCGATCGTCGCGGAACTTGTTCGCCTTTCCGATAAGTGCTTCGATGTCGGTCATGCCACAATAGTAGCCGCTCCCACGTACGGTGACAAGGAGCGGACGATCGTATGAACAACATAAGAACGCCTTCCCCCAAAAGGCGTTCCAGAAAGAATGAGCAGCGAGCACTGTGCGCGTCTTGTCGTTCGGATCACGTGGTCGAAGGCGGCATCGTCCAACGCAGAAACGTGAGGTGTACGGTGAATCCCCCGCCGAACACCGCTACCATGACGAGCATGTCCTGCTTCAGTGTGCCGTCATGCCACGCGTCGTAGAGCACGAGCGGGATCGCGGCCGACGTGGTGTTCGCGTACCGCTGGATGTTGCGGTAGATCACGCCCTTGAATCCCAGGTCCTTCAGCCGCCCTTCTGCGGCATCCGTGATCCGGTTGTTCGCCTGGTGCATCGCCAGGAAATCGACCTGACCGATGTCAAAGCCGGCGTGCGCAAGCGCGGCCTCGATGTACCCGTGCGTGCCATGAAGCTTGT
Source organism: Candidatus Kerfeldbacteria bacterium (assembly GCA_903854795.1). Classification (GTDB taxonomy): domain Bacteria; phylum Patescibacteriota; class Patescibacteriia; order SBBC01; family SBBC01; genus CAINXF01. The sequence continues at coordinate 1,278 of CAINXF010000041.1, read as the reverse complement.
CACCGAGCAGGATGCCGACGGCCTGCTGGAACACCGCGCGCCCGTTCATGAACATACGGGTCGTGGGGTCGAACGGATTGTCGTGCGCAGACGTGCCGACCGGTTGACGCGAACCACCGACCGGCACCTTGATCAGTTCCGCGAGACTTCCGTCGGTACCCGAGAAGAACGACCGGTCGCCGAAGAAGCAATCCTCGCCTTCACTGGTCGACTCGATCGCCAACGCCCCGCCGCCGTCCGCGAGGATTGGCATCAGGTTACGACTGTTCGGATCGACCCATCGCGACACCTCGTCAGCGCCGATGACGAGCGTACGCCGGACGCCGCGCTCGACCGAACGCGTCCAGTCGTACGCCGTTCGCAACACGTGTCCGAAACTCGAGCATGCCGCGCTGCCGTCCATACCGCCAAGGTTACGCGGGTAGCCGTGCACATCGAACGCGGGAATGCCGAGACCGTGCTGCACCAACGAGAACGTCGGCGGCGTCAGCGGATGGTCAGGCGTGACCGTAGCGACGAACACGCCGTCGACCATGTCAGGCGTCCATCCGGCAGTAGCCATCGCGTCCCGACCGGCCACGATCGCCAGATCGCTCGTCGCGATCTCAGGCGCCGCACGCCGACGTTCGTCGATACCGGTCCGATCCATAATCCACCCGTTGTCCGTCTCGAACTGCGACCAACGAGCACGACAAATGATCTGCTGCTCCTCAGGAAGATGGCACCAAAGGTCCGGAGGGACCAAGAAGCCATCACGTACCAGGACGCTCCGCCGCTCCAATAGCTCCGCGGCGAGGACGTCGTTCGTGACGATACGTCCCGGCACGTTCGTGCCAGGGAGTGCTGCGCCGAGACCGACGATACGCACACCATGCATGATACGTCCCTCCTCTTCGATAAGACTTCACACCGTCCGAGTTGTTCAAGGACAACTGCTACGCTGTCTTACCTAATTACCAAGGAAAAGTCAATTGTACATAACAAAAAAGCGACGGTCCCTCGTGCAACACCGATAGCAGAACCGGCCGTCAGTTCGTGATGCCAAACCCTACGTCAATCGCATGTTGTGCTTGCACGCATTCGACGGTCTTCTGATAGCCGGAGTCACCCTTGGCCGGAAGCATTCCGCCGGTGCAGGCCGTTCGCCAGAGTACGTGGTCCGCATCGGCCCAAAAAGGATACGTCGCGCCGACGCCGCAGATGACCGACTGATCGTTGCCGAACGCGGTCGCGTCTGTGGTTGTCCAATGATAAGGATTTGAGGTCATATATACAGGG
>CAINXF010000040.1 GCA_903854795.1 Candidatus Kerfeldbacteria bacterium | reverse complement strand
GCATCGACGGCGTCGCTGTCGGCATCGAGCGTACCTGCGGTACCGGCACCTTCACGGGAACCGGCTGCTGCATCTGCATCGACGGGGGGATCATCCGCGCCATGACCGGCGGCGCGGGCGCGATGGGCGCGACGACTGGCGACGACTTGAGCGCTTCGGGGACTTTCGGAGGCTTCGGCGTGACCGATATCGACTTCTGTTGTTCGATCAGCGATTTGACACCGGCTTCGGTCGCGAATTTCGACGCCTCGTCGCTCGCTTTTATAACGAGCTTTTCGGAAATTTCCGGATCCAGACCTACGCCGCCCACTTTAACGCCGCGCGTCAGGAGATCGAGCGTATCGGAGGGATTACGAATGTCCTTGAGGCGCGCCGTGATGATGCTTGAGAAACGCTTCTCAAGATGCTCATCGGGGAATGATAGTTCGAACTCTTTTATGAGGCGCGCTACCGTGTCGCCCACCGTGTCATGCACGTTGGGTCCGGCGTCGATCGAGGCGAGCGCATCGGTATGTTTCTGTATTTCAGATTCATCCTCAGGCGTAAGGTGCGCGACGGTCGGTGGCGCCACGATGTTGTCGAGCTGCGTCTGCTTGAGCTTCGCGAGTACGGAAGCGACGGTAGGTCCTCGATCAGGCATTGGAGACGACGTCGGTACTGATGTCGACGGTACAACAGGCTTTGGTGCGGGCGGAACGACAGGAACAGGAATTGGCGTTGGAGCGGCGATCGGCGGGGGCGGCATGACTGGTGGTGTCCGCATCGGCATGGGGATCGGTACTGGCGCCTTTACCGGCTCAGGCACTGGGACTGATGGACGTACCGACGCGATCGGCACATTAGCCGGCGACACGATCGGAGCGGGTGTAATCTTCTTGATCATCGACTGATCGGCAATGGTCGGCGACGAGGATTTCGGATCGGTCAAAAGTGTCACGATGTGCGCGATGTGGCGGATTGCATGGCTCGTCGCGTCGTCGAGCTTTTTCAGCTCAGGAAGCGCAAAAAATTCGTCGGGATCCTTCGGGCCCTGTGCGGCCTCGAAAACGATGACCCATGACCCCACCGTCGGTTGGACGGTCTTTCCGGCGAGCTGCACTGGTAACGTACCAAACGGTTCCGTCGATGTCCGCAGGATGTCCAAGAGTGCGTTAACGAACACGGCACGCTGCGATTCTGGGAGCACCATAAGCCGCGCACTGAGCCGTTCATACAGACTGATGCGCTCATCACTGACGACGCCTGTCATGTGTCGCATGATGGTCATCACGTACTTCTCTGACAGGAGCGGCAACGCAAGCGTAGCGAACTTTGCGATGTAAGGGTCAATCGTTGACGCGAGCGCGGGGTTCATCTTGAGCTTTTCCTCAAGAATCCGCACGATCTCATAGGCAGATCGAGTCTCGGCGTATCCCGCGACCTCGCTCAACAACGAATCAAGCCTCTTCAGTGCGTCACTTGAGGTGAATTCTAGGCGTTCGATCTCGGAAAAGTCGATCATTTGATTTTTCGGGTATTTTCAGGCTTGAACCGCTCGTATTCGTAGATACATTATACCATAAAATGACGTTTGTGAAAACATCCACGATTATCACTGTTTTTCTAATATTCCGTCGTTATTGGGACAATGAGGCTACAATGCGTGCGCCTTCGTTCTCGACGGTGGACCCTTCGTATTCCCCGCTGTGCATATGCCCGACGCCGTACGACGGCTGCTTCTGATCGAGGTGCAGGTTCAGTACGAGCACATCGTCATGTTCCTCGGTGTAGAGGTGAAAACGCGGATAAAACCCTGTGCCGAGCCGACGTGTGTAACTAAACTCGCCGCTCCGGGGGTCCCGAAACTGCGCGTACCCGCAACGACGGATCGCGACGAGCGTGTTCGACGGCCTCGATACACGGATCTTCATCCGTGCGCGACCGGCGTGATCCACTCAAGTCGTCCGCCCGGTCGGATCTTTACACTGGTCCACCGATACATGTCCGCCGATGCGTCAAAGTACGTCATCAACGAAAATTCGGGGCTTCCGAGCGCGGCAAGCAGCGTACCGATCTGGTTTCCAACACGTGCCGACTCCGAAAGGTTCTCACCGAGTACCGTGAGCAGCGCCCATTGGATGAACGCGGCGATCAACACGGGATTCGTTGCATTGGTCGTTCTGATGGCGCCGATGTCCTGCATCGAGGTGAACCCGGCGAGCGTCGGCAGGTACGTCGACTCGAACGCCTGTGCGAGTTGTCCGTTCTGCAACGCCGTCCCGAATTCACCGAACCTTCCAAGCACCGAGAGACTCGTGATCACCGTGTCCTTATCGCGTGCGATGATGCCGTTCGACAGGTGTGAGACGACTGCATTCATGTCTGAATTGACGTCCTGCAACATCTTCTCCTGGCGCGCGTAGCGCTGTTCGTCCTCGCTGCGATGATGCTCATTGATCTCGCGTACCTGGTCGACGACCGTCTTTGGTTTCTCGACCGTGTTGGTCGTGAGAGATGACACCGTCACCTTACCCGCTTGGGCGTCGGGCGACATAAACATCTTGTAGAGCTCCTCGACCTCGGGGCTTATCGCCTCGATCTCGCCATTCTCGACGATGAAGAGCTTCCCGTTATCGTTGACGGTCATCGATCCTTCGAACCCCTCTGGCGTCATCGACGACTGCGCAATCAGCGAATCGAGTTCAAGGAGCCGCATCACAACTTGCTTATCGCCGTCAGGAAGCGCGATGTAGTTTTCGTCATCGACGATCACATCCTTCAGCAGGGTCGTCGGGTACGGCCGCAACTTCTCCGCGATCTCGATCCAGCTCCGTACGGTGCCAGGGAGCATGCCGATGCTCGTGCGCATGCTCTTCAATGTCAGTCGTTCAGTATTCTCACGCAACGCACCTCGTAGCTTCTTCTTGTACT
>CAINXF010000039.1 GCA_903854795.1 Candidatus Kerfeldbacteria bacterium | reverse complement strand
CATATCGAGGGTGTTGTACTGCTTCAGCGATCCCATAAACGCCGAGACGCGATCCTTGTTGAACACGTCGTGCTTGCCGATGTAGATGAGGCGGATTTTTGAGACGTAACCAATCTTCGAGATCTTCATGCCGACCTGCTCGACGACGGTCCGTTCGTTCGGCGGTAGGTGCATCATTTGCGACGCTGGACCATTATCCGCGGTCGACCCGGACTCGCCAAAACCGGTCGGCGTCACGATTGAAGCAATCGCCGACTCGTACAATCCGTGCGCGACGTTGAGCGGGAGCCAGAGCAAGTCGCCCATGCCGCCTTTCGATTTTACCTTCGCACCGATGAGCTTCTTGATCGTACGGATGCCCGACTGGCGCCACTCATCATCAGGGGCTGGCTCGATCACCATCTGAAGCCACACTTGCTCACCTCGGCCGAGACGCGAGAACGATTCGAGGATGTTCGCCATCGGATCGAAAAACACCTGCGATAAGGTGTGCTCGAATAACGGATATGTTTTGATCGGATAGCACTCTTTGTTGGTGAGCTTCAACTCGGAGCCCCACAGGTCATATTCTTCGTTCGGGAATTGTGGTTTGAAATGTTGGGCGTAGTCCTCAACCTCGGTGATCTCGGCGTTGGGATACTGCGCGTAGAACGCAGCCTCGACCAGGTCGCGGAACTTATCAGGCGTCCTGATGAGGAACTGAACGTAGCCCTCAATACTCACGAGCTCAAGGGAAATATCAAGTTGCGTGTACCCATGCAGGTAGCGCTCCTTGAGGTTGCCTCGCTTTTGGATGCCAGAAATATGTGCGAACACCTGTTCGACCGCTTTCGGGCTTTGTTCGTTTTCCTTAGGTACGTCGATCGCGAGTAGGACGTACTTCTGGGCGTTGCTGAACTTTTCCCGAATATAATTGATCCAAAGTTCCCACGCTGCCCAGATTGAGATCGGGATGATGATGAGCCATCCTCCATGCGATATGATAAACCACATCGCACTCAACGGGTTGACGATGCCTGAAGATGAGCCGACCGAACTCAGGTCAATGACGAAATTCATTTTTTGTAATGTTGTGGTGTTTACTACGAAACGAGCTCGTAGGTACCATCGGGACACCTACGGAACAGCGACTTGTTGGTGAGCGCGAGCAGCACGGTATTCCGCTTCACCATGCGCTGCGCGAGCACCACCTTCACCAGCTCATCGCGTGTCATGGGGCGTTGTTCCTTCTTGATGGCCTCGACGATCACGTCGGCGACGACGCCGGGTTTGTAACCCCACTCTTGGAGCGCGTAGATACCGCGCCCGATCAGGACGTACTGCTTGTTCAGGATCAACTCGTTGTGAACGGTCGGAGGATACGCTTTGCGGCGATCAAAACCGGTCTCGTTGATCTGTTGCGCGATCTCGGTGAAGTGCATCGGCTTGCCATACTTGCGAAGCACCAGCAAGATCTTGTCGTTCATGCGTTTCGGTACGATGGCTCCCCACGAGGACATGCCGTACTCGCTGAACGGATTCTTAGCGAGCTCGGACGATAGGCCGATGTACGATGCGATGGTGTCGTCAGTGAACCACGTAAGGTGCTCCATCATTGGCCCTGAACCCAAGAGTCATGTCTCGTTGCTGGACTGGTTTCTGGGGCAATCACGCAATGGCGGTGTGGGTGGCTATACCAACCACCAATGGAATGGTGTGACCACTCTACATTTTGCCAAACTGTGCCATGGTGTCATGAAGGAGCGACTTGATATGCCGCATGTGCAGCATATCATTCCCACTGGCGCAGTCTCCAAAGCTGAACTCCTGGGCTGTTTTGCGAAGGGCTACAAGCGCGAGGACATTACCATCACGCCGACCGAGGCGAAGACGGTGATAGACCGAACCCTGGCCACGTCGGATGAATCTCTGAATCGGCGGTTGTGGGCGGCAGCCGGCTATTCCCAGCCACCTTCGGTGCCGCAGATGGTGGCAGAGATGGCTCGGTTCAACTACCGACTGAAGGGAGTGTGAGCTTTGAAGATTCTGACTGTCCTT
>CAINXF010000038.1 GCA_903854795.1 Candidatus Kerfeldbacteria bacterium | reverse complement strand
GTCGGCGGATGATCGGCAACGTAACGCCGACGACGGTCGTCAGTGCGACGATAAGCAGCAACGGGATCCACGGTGAGTACCGCCACAGCACGACGAGCGCGAACAACATCGGGATAAGATCCGAGATGACGTTGAAATTCAGCGTATCAGTGAATATCTCGAAACTCCTCGAGAACGCCAGGCCTTTTTTGGTCAGCGAGCCGACGAAATTTTCAGTATAGAACTCATAGTCACGAGCGATCACGCGACGGAACGAAAGCCGTCCGAGGTTTGAATAGCCTTTTGCCTCGAGTTTGATGATGTAATGCATGCCGATGCGCCAAAGCAGTTCGCCCAACAGCCACAATACCGCGAACAAGATGATGTAGTTCTTCACCGCGCCAAGTGAGACCGTTCCTTGTTTTACAAAGACGTTTATCACACGCGCCACAATCAACGGCGGAATGAAGAACACAAAAATCGTGCCTACTGCGGGCAATAAGAATCCAGGCAATGCCCAGCGTAGGTAGGTCCTATATTGGAGCCAATAGTCTCGCAGCACTTGCCGCACCGCTTCCCGAGTTATGATCTGATCGGCCATGCGCTTACGAATGAAGGTATGAAAAAACAGGACACATAATGGCAGTATATAGGTCTTTCGATGAATTTTCCAGGACGTCCGGTGAACGTTCTTTAGTGATGGAAAAACCACCACGCTCACGAAGCTTAAGAGACGACGTTCTTCGCGGTGCCTGCGACGAATATCACGATCGCCCAAGAGATCACAATCTTGTTCATAATCTCCTCTCACTCATCGGTTGTGGTGGCGGCACAGCCACAGGAGCGCCAAGCTTCGTACGCTCGAGTATCTCCGCCTCGACGACCGCGCGATCACGGCCGTACCTCAACCGCGATTGCTGCTTCACGAGCTCCGCGATCCGTGGATCGCCGTTCGTCGGCGGATACGTACCCATGTTGAACGGTTTTGATGCGGTGTTGTCGACGAGCAATCTGACGTACGCATGGTAACGATCGATGTTGATGAGATCGAACGCGCTGAACACCGGTGCGAACTGCTTCTCGAGAAGTTCTGCGTCCTCGACACCGATTCTGAACGACACCATCGTGCCCACGTTACCGAGGACCGCATCGCGGATCTTCGTATCCTGTCCTTCCGACAGCTGACCCATGTACTGGTGCGCCATGATCAGGTCGAGTTTGTACTTACGAGCCTCGGACAAGATCGTGGCAATCGATGGTGTGATGAAGTTCTGGAACTCGTCGATATAGAGATAGAAATCCTTGCGTTCCGATTCCGGTATGTCCGCGCGGGATAGCGCGGCCATCTGCAGCTTCGAAACGATGATGAGACCGAGGAGGTTTGCGTTCATCTCACCCACCTTGCCTTTCGAAAGGTTCACGAGCAGTATCTTCTTCTTGTCCATCACTTCGCGGATGTTGAACGCGGAACGTGGTTGCCCGATGATGTTGCGCATCATCGCGTTCTCGACGAACCGACCAACCTTCGAGATGAGATAACCGAGCATCTCCG
>CAINXF010000037.1 GCA_903854795.1 Candidatus Kerfeldbacteria bacterium | reverse complement strand
TGATGCATATGGAACACCTTGATACGCGTCACGAACTGCCGGTGCACCCCGAGCTGCCTGAACTCCCCGCGCCCCATCGTACGCAGGGCTTCAATTGGCTGTTTAGCTTGGCCATCGGCGTTACGGCGATGTTCATTGTTACGTTAGTAGTATTGATGGAGTTCGCTAATCTCATGTTGACGTTCGTGCTCGCGCCGATCGTCCTTATTTTCGTTACGCTCATCGTACATGCGGTCGCGGACCGCGCACACTAACGCGCGCTCACGCGCCGTCGAGTAGGAGCGCTTTCCTCAGCAGTTTGGTGAGATACGAACGATCGATGTCCCTGATCGACCGTATTTTTATATGACGCATGTTACTTCCCGTCCCTTCGATCAAGCCTCGCTGATCGAACTCGATGAGGTCGGCGCCTCTGAAAAACCCGAGGTTGATCCACTGTTTCGACAACGCGTAGATCCAGAAGACGTCGCGCTGTTTTGAGTAGGTGGGATTGCCCCACATGAGGTGCTCGACGATGTCGGGATCGACTTTCATGATGAGCGCACGCACGGCAAGTGCGATGCGTTTGAGGCTCGGGTCCATTCGTTCCAAAGACCTTTGGACCTTTTCCTGTTCGCGTTGTTGTTTGTCAGCGCTGATATCCATAGAAAAGACGAATAGCCCACAATGATAAAATGACGCCATGCCGCTACTATTACTTACACGCAATAGTGGGAAAAATTACGACATGCATAAGTAGTTGACGCCAACAGAAGCATCGGGTTGCGGCATACGTACATTGGTTACGACGAGTTGGGAAATGATAATTGGTAGTTGTTGATCGTAGATATTCACAGGAAATCCACAGTACGTTTAGATAGATTTGTGAACCACATGACAACAACCATGTTGTTTGAGTTATGCACTTTTCGAAGTGCAACATGTTATACCACATTAATCTCGTACCGCACTGCGGCCCTAAGGGAAGCATGATATTCACGTATCCACGTGGAGTTGCTTCGTCCACTGGTTGTACACATGCTGGTAACTGTAAATATCGAGAATTCTTGTCGTGCTATATAATCCGCGGTGTTTAATAGGTTACCCACAACGGTATGTGGTGCGGCATTAGCTACACTGAGATCTCAAAGACCATGAGTATTCGCAATCGACCGGGGGCGCGTAGGGCGTATCGCGTTGAGGAGTATTCTGCTAGATGGCATATCGATCCAGCGGCGGCGTATTATTGAAGATAATATTGCGACGTCGTGTACACAAAAGGACGAAGACACATGTCTTCGACCATAATTTGGCTGGTACCGGAGGTGGGACTCGGACCCACATGACCTTTCGGCCGCAGGATTTTAAGTCCTGTGCGTATACCAGTCCGCCACTCCGGCTCGCCATGTTATGTTACGGGAACGCAAGCCGGTATGCAACTATGCCGAACGCGATGCCGACGTTGAGCGATTCCTTCGTGCCGTGCATCGGTATCTCAAGATGGACGTCCGCGCGTTTGAGCACACTCGCTGGTAATCCTTTGATCTCATGACCCATGATGAGCGCGATCGGCTTGCTCGGTCTCTTGTAGCGAAAGTACGGTTGGCTCGTGCGCGATTGTTCGACAGCGACCAGTACGTAGCCGTTTTCCTTTAGTCGGGTCAGGCATGCTGCGGCGGTTTTATGCGTCTCGAAGGGTACGGTCTTTTCCGCACCGAGCGCGACCTTATCGATCTTCGGATGTGGTGGCGCAGGTGTGTAACCGCAGAGGTGGATCTTCGTGATGCCGACCGCATCGGCCGTGCGGAACATCGCGCCGACGTTGAACCGGCTCCTGACCTTCACGAGCACGAGTTCGAACGGTTGCCGTTTCATTTCCTGCCCATTTGTGTCGAGAAGAACACCTTGCCGTTTCGGCGCCACGTGACGAGCGCGTTCCGTAATGTATGCGGGCGCAGGTCGAGTGTGGACAATTTCTTCGGCTCGATGAGCGCGCTCTCGAGGTGAGGTTCGATCGGATCGCCGGGCGCCTTCGCGAGCGTTGCCAAGAATACGATGATAAGCTCGTGATGCCACACGTTGTTTTCCTTGTACGCGTTTTCAACGATACCGATTTGCGTTGCCGACCGTACGCCGATACCGAATTCTTCCTTCATCTCTCGTTTAAGTGTGTCCTTTGCTTGTTCGCGGAACTCAATGTGGCCGCCGGGAAGGAAGTAGAACATATGCCCTTTTGCGCGGACGAGCAGCAGTTTACCACGGTGTATAAATACGCCGCACGCCTTGAGTTCGAACTTTGTACAATATGCCATATGATTTACCGATGTGATCTAATATCAGACCCCCAAAACGTTTTTTTGGTACGTAGCCATTTGAGAATTTCTTTGCGCAATGCCCTCGGTAGTACATTCATTGTTCGAAAGCGTGTAAGTGAAACCCATTCACATTCCTCGTGCGGTTCGAGCGCCGTCCTCGGTTCCCCGTCGAGCGATATGGAAAACGCGAGTTCGAGCGAATGATGCCATGTGCGCTGCATGAAAAAGACGTTTTCAATCAGACCCATGTAGCGGATCGTTTGGATGCCGAGTCCAAGCTCTTCGCGTATCTCGCGTTTGAGCGCGTCTTCTGCGCGTTCGCGAAATTCAATATGACCGCCGGGATAATACCACCATCGAGCCTTCTTCAATCGGAACAGCAGGATTCGCCCGTTTTTGATGACGACGCCTTTTGTGGAAATTTCAAACTGCGACATTTGTGACATGCCGACAGTATAACGTCGTTAGCGGATTTCGACAATTTTCTTTTTCGACGAAGATCCATGAAGCACTGATATTGCGGATTGCGGAACGTGAAAATGATCCGCGAGCGCTTTGGTCATTGCATGATTCGCTCTCCCATCGTGTGCTGGTGCATTGACGTGTACGATGTACGAACGTTCACCGGATTGTTCGACGCCGGGACGTTTCGAGTTCGGTTTGACGGTGACGGACAATTTCATGTGATGAGCATACCGTCTCCGAACGAGAAGAAACGGAAGCCTTTTCGCTGTGCGAGGTCGTACAGGCGGAACAGCTCGTCGCGACCGATGAGCGCGGCGACGAGCATGAGAAGACTTGATCTCGGTACGTGGAAGTTCGTCACCATGCCGTCGATGAACTTGAATCGATAGCCGGGTCTGATGAAGAGTGTCGTTCCGCCGTGGGTTTTTGCGAGCTGTCCATGAGAATTTGCGGCGCTTTCGAGCGTCCGTACGACCGTCGTACCGACCGCGATAATGGGCCGTGCTTTTACCTTGGCATCGTTCAGGAAGGCCTTTGTAGCGGGGTCGATCTCGAATTGTTCCACGTGGAGCGTCGAGGATATCAAGTGGTTCGCGGTAACCGGCGCGAACGTGCCGAGACCCACGTGGAGCGTGACGAACCTCACGTCGTGGCCGGCTCGTGTGAGCGCATGAAGAAGGCGTTTTGTGAAGTGAAGTGATGCGGTCGGTGCGGCGACGGAACCGTCGTTTTTCGCGAATACCGCTTGGTACAGCGTTCTCCGGCGATGTTCGGACAACGGTGAATGCTTAAGGTACGGTGGCAGTGGCGTCGAGCCATGTCGTTCCATGATGTCGTCGAGTCGTGATATCGGGAACGACGGTCTTAGTTTCGCGTATTTGCCATCGTTCGAGATGACCGTGAACGAAATACGTCGCGTGAGCGCGAGCGTCATGCCGACCGAGATCCGCGAATTCGCCATGGCGGTCACCGATGCGCCGGTTCGGCCGACGAGGAGTATGTGTACTAATCCACCGGTCGGTTTCTTGAGCGTCAACCGCGCAGGAACCACCTTGGTCTCATTGAACACCAGAACCGATCGTTCTGGCAGGAGACGGGCGATGTCGGAGAACCTTCCGATCGAAGCGCTGCGCGTGGTT
>CAINXF010000036.1 GCA_903854795.1 Candidatus Kerfeldbacteria bacterium | reverse complement strand
CTCGTCGCGGTCCGCATCATCCTGAAGAACATCGAGGAATGCTACACGGTCCTCGGCATCATCCATGGGCTCTGGCGTCCGCTCCCGGGGCGCATCAAGGACTACGTGGCGCAACCAAAACCGAACGGCTACCGTTCGATCCACACGACGGTATTCGGACCGCACGGCCAGATCATCGAGATCCAGATCCGCGACAAGGAGATGCACGAGGCGGCCGAGTACGGCATTGCCGCGCATTGGCACTACGACGAGAGCGGAAAGTCCGATCTTTCGAAGGGCGCCGTCGATCAGAAACTCGGTTGGGTGCGTGAGCTCACCGAATGGCAGCGCGAGATCGAGAACGAACAGCAGTACCTCGAGGCGCTGAAGATCGACGTGTTCTCGAATCGTATCTTCTGCTTCACGCCGAAGGGCGACGTCATCGACCTGCCCGAAGGCGCGTCCGCGGTCGACTTCGCCTTCGCGGTCCACACCGACCTCGGCAGCTCGATCGTCGGCGCACGCATCAACGGGAAGTTCGAGCCGGTCACGACAACGTTGAAGAGTGGCGACGTCATCGAGGTGGTCATCGACAAGAACCGGACCAAGCCGAACCCTGATTGGCTACCGTTCGTCAAAACCGGGCTCGCACGGGAGAAGATCCGCAAAGCCCTCCGTGATGAGAAGGAGGGCTTGCTCGCGGAAAAATCCGATTTGTGACCTACGACTTCGGGAGGCCGTCGAGTTTCGCCTGGACCTGCGTGTTCGTCGGGTCGAGTTGCTTGACGAACTCGAACTGCGCTTTCGCGGTAACATAATCCTTCGCGGTCTCCGCCAAGAGTCCGAGCTGCCAGTGCGCGTCGGTCAGCGACGGCTGGAGGCTTATTGCGTTGGTGAACGAGGTCTTCGCCTTGTCGGTATCCTTCCGATCGAGGTACCGCATGCCAAGCGCGTACCACAACGGCCCGGAGTTCGAGTTGTTCTTCACGAGCTGCTGGAGCGCGGTAAAGGCATCATCCTTCTTGCCGGCGAGCTCATCGACCAGTATCAATCCGTAGCGCGCATCGATGTTCCCCGGATTGAGCGTGAGGGTCGTGTTGAGCGCAGTGCGTGCCTTCGTGATATCGGCATCGATCGTTGCCGTATCGGGCGTGGTCTGCGATGAGAGCGTCGACGCGACCAGGTAGTACGCCTCACCCATGTTCAGCTGCAGCGACGCACTGTTCGGCTCGATCGCGACGGCACGCTCATAGGTCGAGAGCACCATCTCGTCGCCACCGCCGGTGATGTTGCTGTAGTTCTTGTAGAGCGCGGCAACGGACTCGAGTATCGCGGGGTTGTTCGTATCGAGGCTGACCGCCTTCTCGGCATCAGCGATCGTCTTCGCGAGGTACGCTCGTACACCAGCGGCATCGGTCTGCTGCTGCGCAAGGAGCTGCGCCTTGACGAGATCACTTTGTGCCAGAAGCACGTAGGGTAATGACGAAGGGTTGAGACGGATCGCGCGATCGATCATCGTCGATACCGTGCTCAAGTCCTCGACTTTGTTGACCGCGGCGTTCACGCGCACGAGCTCGCGGTCGGCGAGCATGATCCGCGTGGTCCACACGATCACTCCCGCGAACACGACGACCATCATCACGAACGTGATCGAGGCGCCGATCTTGGCAGGCGATCTCTTTAAGACCGCGTAGCCCTTGTTCTTCTGCAACACGAGCACTATCAAGCCCGCCATGATCCAGAACATCGAGAACGACACCATGGTCGACGGCACGAAAAAGAGTGCCGCGGTGAGCCCGCTCCACGCACCCACGAGCGATGCGACGATCGGCCAATCGCTGCGCTTCGAGCGTCCGAGCTGCTCGCCGGTGACCAGCGCGTAAAGAAGATACACAATGAGTCCGAGCGCCGCGACGGCACCGAGGATGCCGGTGGTCGTCAATAGCTGTAGTGCTTCATCAGAAGCCTTCACGAAGCGGTACGCACCCACGGCCGTGTTGCTCAACGACGCGGGTTGGTACCTGACAAAATCATAGTAGAAGGTGCCGAGGCCGGTGCCGATAATCGGCGCGTGCTTCAGCGTGGCGGACGTGATTGACCACGATGACGAGCCGTCGAGGCGAAGGTCCTGGCTCACCTGGGTCTTCACGATCCCTGAGGTCGGAAGCAGTAATCCGACGATCGCTATGACGAGCGATGCAGTACAGAGGACGAGCTCGGTCTTCGTAAACTTCTTCGTGCTCACGAACGCCACCGTCACAATCACGCCGACGAGCACTGTGACCCACCCGGCGAGCGCATCCATAGCAAGGAGCATCAACGTCGCGACCACCAGCGAGGCGTAGACGAGGTAGTTCCAGATACGGCTCTTGAGCATCCTGAGCTGCATGATGCCGAACGGAAGCATCGTTCCCATGAGGATCGCGAGCGTCGCGACCGAATTGCCGCTGACGAGGAACGTCGGCGAAGAAAGTTCGGCCATGCGGAACGGCGACAATCCTGATACCTGAAGCAATCCAAGGAGTCCGGCGACGCCGAACGACGTAAACAGCGCGCCGATGAACGGCTCGAGGTCGCGCTCACGGTCGAGTACCTGCGTGAGCAGCACCATGAACACGGCGAGCGCCACGATCACCGGTAACGTATGGTGTACGTAGCCAGTTGCTCCTTCGATCGACGTGAATCGATGCACTGAAAAAATGGTCGACAGGACCGCCACCGCCAGGAATCCCGCGACGAACCAAAACCCGGGGATCGGACGCCAGCGGATCTCACCGGCCGTTATCCATGACAGTGTCCAGACTGCCGCGGCCGCGAACGTCAGGACCAGGAGGATCGCCGCCTTTGGTAACTCCACGTTGTCACCGAGGCCCGGCATGAAGAACAGCGGAAGCAGGAACACGGTGATACCTAAGAGCACCTTCGTGATCCCCTGTAGCATGAACGGTAGGTTCCTCTTCTGACGGATGATGGGCAGTGCCATATATGTGTGTTGTTATTAGGATCGACGAAGACGCTGCACGATCGTGCGGAACTCTTCGTCTGAATAATATTCGATGGTAATCGTACCAACCTTCCCACGCTTGTCAATCCGTACGCGCGTGCCGAACAGGTCACGGAGGTCTTCCTCGATCGCGATGAGGTCAGGGTCGGCCGGCCGGTTCCTAGCACCACGGTTGCCCCGGGCGAGGTGCTCACCAGCACGGACGCTAAGGTTATTTTCTAGGATTTCCTTCAATAGACGGAGTTGCTCCTTCGCGGTCGGGGCGCCTGCGATGACCTTCGCGTGTCCCTCCGAGATCTTCTCGTCGGCGATCGCCTTTCGCACCTCCTCAGGAAGATCCATGAGTCGGAGGGCGTTCGCGACCGTGACGCGCGACTTGCCGACCCGCTTTGCGACCTGGTCCTGCGTCAGACCGAAGTCGTCGATCAGCTTCTTGAACGCGAACGCACGCTCCATCGGATTGAGGTCCTTCCGTTGGACGTTCTCGACGATCGCCAGCTCGAGCTGCTCTTGGACAGTCGCGTCGCGCACGATGACGGGAACGGTCGGCAGGCCGATGATCTGCGACGAACGGAACCGTCGCTCGCCCGCGATCAGTTGGTAGCCGGTCCCCTTCCTCAACACGACGAGCGGCTGGAGTATGCCGTGCTCACGGATCGAATTGATGAGCTCCTCGAGCGCGGCGTGATCGATCGCCTTGCGTGGCTGGTTCGGGTTGACCTCGATCGAGGTGGTCGGCACCTGGAGGATACGCTGCCGTTCGTCCTCTTCCTGTTTGATGATCGGCGCCCACTTCTTCTGCTGCGCTACGTTCGGGATGAGCGAGCTCAATCCTCTGCCAAGTACGTCGTTCATGACTTGTGGTTGTTATGGTGGTGAATCTCCCGAGCGAGGCGGTGGTATGCCTTCGCGCCGCTCGAGTCCTTGCTGTGTTCGAAGATGGTGCGGCCGAAGCTCGGCGCCTCCGCGAGCTTCACGTTGCGCGGCACAACCGAGCGGAAGATGTGGTGTGGGAAGTGCTGATAGATCTCGTTGAACACGCTCGTCGCGAGCTCGCTGTCGGCATCGAACATCGTGAGCACGACGCCGAGGACGCTCAGCTCGGAACGCAGATTGTTCCGCACGAGGTCGATCGTCTCGAGAAGCTGTCCTAACCCTTCGAGCGAATAGTACTCGCACTGCACCGGGATCAGAACCTCGTCAGCCGCGGTGAGCGCGTTCACGGTCAGGAGACCGAGGCTCGGCGGACAGTCGACGAGCAGGTAATCGTAACGGTCGGCGACCTGCGCGAGCGCGTCGGCGAGCCTGAACTCGCGGCGGTCAACCGTCACGAGCTCGACGTTTGCGCCGGCGAGATTCGGCGTCGAGGGTAACACGTGCAGCCCTGGACGGCCACTGTCACGGATCGCATCGACAGTCCTGACCTGCCCGCTGATCGCCTCGTACACGCCGTGCGGCACCTCACGATAATTGATCCCGAGACCGCTCGTGGCGTTGGCCTGCGGATCAAGGTCGACGATGAGTACGCGCGCGCCGATGCTACCGAGCGCCACGCCGACGTTGATCGCCGTCGTGGTCTTCCCGACTCCGCCCTTTTGGTTCACAATAGATATGACGCGTGCCATGTGTTTCGATCTTTAGTATACTGAATTTGACGGTAAATGGCGAGGATGGTACATTCTCTCGCTGCATCGAGCCGGAGTGGTGACACAATGCCCCACACCTTTAAAAAAGACCTGCGCAAATGGCGCCGCCGTGGCGGAACTGGTATACGCGCGCGACTCAAAATCGCGTGGGGGCAACCCCGTGTCGGTTCGACTCCGACCGGCGGTACCACTTGTGCAGGTCTCGCGCGACCTTGTCAGGGTTTCCGGCATAGCCGAACCCCACTGCGCCGGGCGACTCCCTGTCTACCATCAGGCAGGCCTTCTCCAGCACCATAACAACGTATTCCGATATCATCTAATGAAAGGTTGATATATGAACCCAGAAAGCCGAGAGCGAATCGAAACCGGAAAAAAAGAAATTCCCATTTCCGAAAATGGTGAAATCGGACACGAGACCCGCGTCTTTTACAGTGATGGATCCTGGACCGGAAAAGGATCGATTCAAGAAGGACCGAACGCGGGAAAGAAATGGGTGAAAGGCCACGGCGGCATGAACGAACATGTTGATGCGTCGAAATTCGGCATCAATGGTTCTATCGAGAACACGCAAACAAACGACTGGGGTTATATGGTCCAAGGCGGTAACACCGAAAACCAGCCGAAAACCGGCGACTCATGGGCAAAACCGGTAATCCATTATGAATCGGAGATCCCAGCCGAGCATAGTCAAGATGAACTCGTAACCAGAGCCGGCGTCTCAAGAGAAACCGACGAACAAGGACGCGCCACGTTTGAAGTGAAATTAATCGGTGAAAAAGTGATGGTCATGCGTCGAACATTCCATGATGCTGAGGGCTACTACGTCGAAACTGGAAAACACGTTGCCGGGCCTGAAAAAGGAAAATCATGGGAAGCGCGACGCCCGATCGGTAACGGCACGATTCCCAGCGATGCGGAAATCACCTCACCGCTCGGCAACATGAAAGGACTCGAGATGCGCGAAGTCGTCATCGATCGTGAACTGTCCGAAGCTGAGGCTGCCTTGATGACACCTGAGCAACAGACCGAGACACGCGAACGCATGCGCCGATCAGCAACGATCAATCACAAGGTGAACACATGGGAAGCACCTCCGGTCCAGGAGTAGATACTTGCGTAAAAACGCGCTTTCGTCTATACTCCTTCCGCGGGATAGAGCAGTAGCAGCTCGCCGGGCTCATAATCCGGAGGTCGGGGGTGCAAATCCCCCTCCCGCAACCAGAGCCCGCCACGCTGTAATAAGAGTGGTGCGTTGTGGTAGAATTTAATACGTGCCGGGGTAGCTCAGTTGGTTAGAGCGCGGGACTCATAAGCCCGAGGTCGGCGGTTCGATCCCGCCCCCCGGTACCAATTCGGAAATGAGCGAAAATCGGCCGCCGTAGCCCACCCGATTTTCGCTTCGTAGGCGAGTTTTCTCCCTTTGTCCCCGGAGGGGACGGGCGAACGCGGGCTTTTCT
>CAINXF010000035.1 GCA_903854795.1 Candidatus Kerfeldbacteria bacterium | reverse complement strand
GCTTTAAACTGATCTTCAACAGTTGGATTTTAAATATTCTTTGGGCCCTGGATATTCAATAAGCAACTCGTCCGTAAACCGGATTATATTGAGGAAGGATTAAGATTGAAGATGCCTGTACACCTCATCGTCATTGCGTTTGCCGACAAGAATCAGGCGGAGTGTATCATTTTCCAGGTCATAGATGATCCGATATTCGCCTGCATCGTTTCCGAGACGTTACCTGCGGCATCACGGAAACGAGCGAACACTGTTTTTGTACCGTCCGCTGACGTCGCGCCATATCCCTTAAGGTCCCACGTCTTACTCGACGCATACGGTTCCCATGCAGAGAACGCGGCACCGTTGTTGGAGAACGACATGCTCGACACCGAGGTCGTCGCGTCGGACACGGACGACGTGACCGTGACCTGCGCCATATGTGTGAAGGCCGCACCACCGTTCAGCGTGATGTCACCGACGGGCGGTGTCGTATCGCCGATAGCGAGCGTGAGCGCCTGCGCCACGTCAAGCAATCCCCACCCATACGTCGTGTCATAGCCCGCAGGCCCAAGATCCTTGGCAGAATTTTGAAGGATCGTAGGGATGTGCGCCGAATCGATGCCCGCTGACAATAGCAATGCCACCGCCCCGCTCACCTGTGGTGCGGCCTGCGAAGTTCCTTCATAGTAATACTCATCGAACGAATCACACGCCTGAGTGACGCAGGTTTGCTGCAAAATACCATCGGGCTCACCATCATTGTTCTGATCGAGCACGGTTTCGTTGTGTGGGTCCGTCGAATAATGACTGTCGGCGAACAACTGCCCCCCAGGAGCGACCAGATCGATCCCTGCACCGTAATTTGAATACGGCGCACGATGGCCATCATATCGCACGGCACCGACGGCAATGACCTCATCATACTGCGCTGGGTAGTAAAGGCTACTAACCCCGTCGTTCCCTGTCGCAGCAACGACGATTATTCCTGCATTTGCCGCGTCCTGTACTGCGGTATGAAGTACCGGATCATCATCCGTACCACCGAGACTCAGGTTGATCGCCTTCGCACCATGGAGACGCGCATAATCGATACCGGCGGCGATCGTCGCGGTCGTACCAGCACCATCCCCATCAAGCACCTTCACCGGCATAATAGTGGTATTGAACGCCACACCCGCACCGGCAAGCGCGTTGTTAGTGCTCTCCGCGATGGTCATGGTCACGTGCGTACCATGGCCGTTATCATCGTTCGGATGCTCATCGCTGTTCACGAAATCGTACCCGGTCGTGAAGTTCGTAAGTGCAAAATCGGGCGCCTTTCGATACGTCTGGTAGTCCTCGTATGAGGCGCCGGTATCAAGCACAGCGACGACCACGCTCGGATCACCACCGTACTTCGGCGCGGTCGCATCAAAATCCCATGCACGCGGCACGTTCGTCGCCGCGAGGTGCCATTGGAAAGGATACGCGGGGTCATTCGGCTCGAACAACGCGTGGTACACAAAATTCGCCTGCGTTGAGATCGCGTAGCCACTATGTGGCACCGTGATTGCCAGTTCGGCCACACGCGAGTCGTCCATTTTCATCACCACGGAACGAAGCCCGTTGTGGGACGAGTTGAAGACGAGTGAGGCGAAACCAGGTACGTGCGCGAACGGAAGGTCGGGTCGCAACGCCCGTACCGTCACCACACGTTCATTCGTGTGCCCCGCTGCGCGCGCGAGATGAACCTGTGCGCCTGCCACGGCGACGAGCGCACATACGATGGCAACACGCACGGAGTACATGCTATTTTTTCGCGGGCTGTATGCCAAGAGTGACGGCTATCTTCATCTCTTTTGCGCTCCTAATGACCGTCAGTGTAACCTTTGAGTTCGGTGCATACGACGCGACCGCATCGGATAACGACCGCAACTCGTTGAGCGGCGTACCATCGACCGCGGTGATGACGTCGTTCGCCTGGAGGCCGGACGTACTCGCGGGCGATTTCAACGTAATGGCCGGCACCTTCTTATCGTTCGAGAAAAGGAAGGCACCTTTCGAGGGGTAGGGATCGATGGTCGAATTATACGAAAGGTTCACATACCGCACGCCCAGTAAGGCGCGCTGTACCTGCTCGTTGGCCACGAATTTAGTCACCAGGTGCTTCAACGAGTTTATCGGCACCACGTACGTCCCACGGCTCGTGTCGTTGTTACTTAGTATTCCGACGAGGTGCCCTTTCATATCGTACGCGCCCGCGCCGATCCACGACGTATCGAAGGTATCGGCGAGACGCAGTTGTCGATCGAGAAGTTCCGACGATTCTACGAGCGAATCGTTGCCGGCGACGACCGAGGAGCGTTCATGCAGACCCATGATAGAGGTCGGCATATACTCCACCCCGCCCGCGTACGGGTTATACCGCACGACGATGATGCGGTCCCCCACCTCGCTCTGATCGCTGTCCGCGAACGTGACCGGCGTCGTCGAGACGTTAAGATGTACGAAGACCACGTTCGTTGCCGGGTCGGTCTGCGGCTCATGCGCGAGCTGCTCGAGACCATCGTTGAGACGCACTAACGAGGTGACGCCGAGCGTCGCAGCGCTGGTCATGGTGAGCGCGGATCCGTCGTTCGACACGACGATGGCGTTTCCGATCCTATCGCTCAGCTGTCGCACCGTTGCGCCACCGCCTTTCACCACCGCGCCGAGGCTCGGCGTAATTGCGGTAATGGCATCGGAAAGCGCGGCGTCCTGCGATGGCGTCGTCTGCTGGACCACTACGCGCTCGGTCGTCGAAGTCGATGGACGGAAATATTTCAATACCATGACTGACGGGTAACGATCTGCGGCGATGCGTAACCCGATCACCGCGCCAAGCGTAAGGACCATCGAGCATAGCATCACCACGACAAGATACGGACCGCGCGGGTTGTTCGGTTTCACGATCGTCGGTTCCATCTTATAGAGCGTGTCGATCTCCTCCGACTGCGGACGATGCTTCGGTGATGTGGGAACGTCTCGTGATTTCATATGACCCATTGTGCGCTAATAAGGACTAACGTGAGCGCGATGACGCCGCTCAACGCAAAACGACGGATGAGAAGAGGGTTCAACGTGCCGTTGAGCTCATGCCGCACGAGGTTGAGCGCGACATAGAACGGGATCGTCACGATGAGGCTGTCGACAAGGTAGCTCGTCGGCAAGAAATGGACCGCCCAGGTCATCTCCATCATGAGCACCGCGAACACGATCACCGACGACCACAGCGACGTACGTGAGAGCGACTGCACGGCGAGCACCGACGTGCTCACCAACATGGCGATGACCAGCGAAAGCGGCAGCAAGTATACCAACCGCACATCGAGAAAGATACGGAGCGCGAACACGCCGAT